>NZ_JBPETA010000305.1:0-2386 GCF_051710365.1 Symbiopectobacterium sp.
TTGAGATTTTTGGCCAGTGCATTAGCCAGAGCCTGCAACTGTTTTTCGTCCATAAAGTAACCTGCTTTTGATGTTGGATTGAACATATCAAAATCAGGCAATTACACAAATTTATGTACAGGCTCACTGGCGTATGGCTATGAGCCGCTTTATTATCGAGTTCGGTGATCGTCTGGACGGTCACTACTGAGAAAAGGCATTTACACAGAATCGTGTACAGGGTCTTTCGAGCCTGACACGATGAAAAAGAGCAGTGGTACGCCGCCCCTCCATGATGCGGCCTTCAAGCCGTTTCTGACCAACCCGGATACCGCCAGAGATTTTATGCAACTGTATTTGCCTGGTGAACTGCGGGAGTTATGTGACCTTACCACTCTGAAACTCGAGTCAGGCTCTTTTATTGAAGACGACTTTCGTACCTACTTTAGCGATGTGCTCTACAGCATAAACTACATGGTAAAGGCAGGAGACGCGTTAGACGTAGAGGTTTTTTCCGTGAACTGGCATACCGCTGGGCGACGTGGTTTTCTGGCCAAGTTTTGTTGCTACCATGCCAGTCAAGTGCGACGGCTTTAAAGCGTTTTTCAGGTTAGAGGAAGGCTTTACGTTGCGGATTGTCGTGTCGTTAAGGGACATATTAGGGTCACTCCTTTATCGAACCGGAAAGACCCAAATCTGACCACAAAATTCACCCGATGCTGAGGGAAAAATTAGCACGTGTTGGGAAAGGATTCTTGCATTATTTTATTGAATCAAAAAGTAAAAAGCATATGCCGAAGACATCTGCTTTTTTGAATTTGGCTCCTCTGACTGGACTCGAACCAGTGACATACGGATTAACAGTCCGCTGTTCTACCGACTGAACTACAGAGGAATTGCGTAAGCGGGGCGAATATTATCGATCGGCTGGCAGGCTGTCAACGGTAAATTCGCCCGTATTGTCTGATTGCTTAGGCTGTGTACAGCCAAGACCAATTCTTCATCAATATAGCACGGGGGTCCGCTGGTTCGCCTGCTGCCAGGATTTTAATCGCGCGAGTGGATCTTGCTGGTAGAAGCGACTAAAACAGCCATAAAGCGTAGGAAAACGTTCGAAAAGAAGCTCTGGTGCGCTGAAGAAATATTCAGATAGCACTGCAAAGCACTTGGTCGGATCCTGGGCCGCATAGGGATCCATGCTGGCGGCATCCTCCCCAACTTGATCGATTTCATCTTGAAGTGCTTCCATTGCTGCATGTAACTGCGTTTCCCACTCCACCACATCGCGTAAAGGAATCGGTGGAATACCGGTAGCTTCACCGCCGTTACGGATATCCAGTTTGTGCGTGACCTCATGAATGACCAGATTGAACCCCGATAAATCGAAACTGTCCTGCACTTCTTGCCAGTTCAATATGATGGTGCCCTGATCCCAGCTTTGTCCAGATTGCACCACCGGCCCGGCGTGCACCAGACCGATATCATCCTGCCATTCATCATTAACAATAAAAGGGCCGGGATAGATTAACACCTCATGGAAACCGTTGAGCCATTCAATGCCGAGCTTGAGAACGGGCAAGCAAAACAGCAGTGCGATTCGCTGCTCCATAACGGAAGTCAGCGTCAGTCCCTGTAAAGGAATGATACGTTTTTGATGTAAAAAATCACTGGCAAGCAGGATAAGTCGTTGTTGCTCGCTATCGCTTAACGGTGCCAACAACGGAATAGCAAGAGCATCTTGCCACTGAATGGGGGGGCTTTCCGGAGCGTGCTGTGTTTTCCATGGCCATTTCATCGTCGTGTTGCTCGCTAAGTCGTCACTTGAATACAAAGGCAAGGATATCTGCTGTTAAAATGCCGTAAAACAGGGCATGATAGCAACCACTTAAACGGAGAGGTGCCAGAGCGGCTGAATGGACCGGTCTCGAAAACCGGAGTAGGGGCAACTCTACCGAGGGTTCAAATCCCTCCCTCTCCGCCATCAACCTACAAAATCAATCAGTTACGATTCGCTTTCGCTTTTGTCCTGCATAAAACCCCGCATTAAACATCTCTTTAGAATCACCTTCCGTCCCTAACCCTCGCATTTTTATCATGTTGTAATTTTCTGAGCAGCCCTCTTGGCTCACACTCTTGAAATAAATTATCTTTAGCATTCGCGGGCGGGCAGCGAAGTTGATGGTTTGTCAGAGAAAAAGGGATGTCGATGACAGTCAGTGAAATCATGAAGGCAGTAAAGCAGTGGTTTAAGCTGAGTAACCATGATGTTTTACAGGAGATAACAGGCTTTGTTGAATAAATAGAAAGTTTGGGTAATCATCGGATCAGATCACCATAGTTGTTTCAAAATCAGGTCTCCATGGCAAAACAAAATTTTAAAATCACTAACTGGCCCTCCTATAACAAG
>NZ_JBPETA010000306.1:0-2349 GCF_051710365.1 Symbiopectobacterium sp.
ATGGCGATGGTCAAAGCGCTTAACCGGATCACGCTATTAGGAATGCCGAACAGTATTCGCATCACGTAACAATCGACCCGATGGGGCACAGTCGTTACAAGTTCTGATTTATTCAACAAAGCCCCGGGAATGCTGAAATCCGCCAGCGCCGAGGGGGTAACCAAACACAGCCCGAGCCCGACACACGCAGCCCAATGCCGCCCAGCGTGTTTGATAGCCCGCACGCTACGCATAGCGCTTTACCCCATTTTCCTGCACCGCCGCAGGCTTGACGGACTGGCGGGTATGTGGCATTCCGGCACGCAGCAACAGCACTTTCAGCGCTTCATTGATGTGCTCCATGCGACTTTGCAGGAAGTTGTTTCCCAACAGGCACACCAGCGCGATGGCAATCCCCAGCCCCGTGGCGTACAGCGCCGTCCCCATCCCGGCGGAAACCTGACTTGGGTCAGAAATCCCAGCAGCCGAGAGTGCCTTAAAGGTTTCGATAATGCCCATAATGGTGCCCAGCAGACCCAGCAGACCCAGCAGACCCAGCAGACCCAGCAGACCCAGCAGACCCAGCAGACCCAGCAGACCCAGCAGACCCAGCAGCGGCGCGGCTGTAACAATGGTTTCCAGCAGCCACAATCCTCGCGTCATGTGCGGTTTGCTTTGCAGATATTGGGTATCGATCAGATCGTTGAGCTCATCACGGTCGCGATCCGCCGCCTGCGGCAACAACGGAGTAATCAGCGTTACCGGCAAGCTGTTGCGCTGGCTGAGCTCAGCAGGGAGATCGTGAAGATGGCGAATGTCGGCGGTCAGCGCACGGAGCAAGCGCGTGGTCTGACGGCGTGTATAAGCAAAGAACAGACCACGTTCGATGATGATGATCAGTGCCACCACCAGCGAGGCATACATCGCATAGAAAATAATATCGTGCAGGTCGTTTGCGTTCATAAGGGTCCGATTTTCCTTCGGTGCGTGTTACGCCCTTGCTGGCGCGTAACGGTAATAAGCCACTCCCCTGTGGATAAATTCCGCCAGGGGATATCAGGTTTGCGAGTGATTAGAAGGTGGCGTCCAGCGACACGCTAAAGGTGCGCTCTTCACCCACGTTGTAATAAGGCGTGCTGGCACGAACGCCGTTGTGCGCAGCGGCGTTGAATACCACTGTACGTGCGGAATCCAGGTATTCCTTATCGAACACGTTGTTAACGTTGAAACGCAGCGTGGCGCTTTTGATGATCTTCTTGTCTACCGGCAAGTGAATGCCCGCATTGAGATCGACCACGGTACGCCCGCCAATTTTCTCATCGTTGGTCATGTCACCGTAAAACGCACCGGTATAACGGCCATTGATGCCTGCGTAGTAGCGGCTATCGTCATAACCTACGCCCAGATTAAGCATGTTCTTCGGCGTGTTGGCGGAACGTTTACCGGTGGTTGGCAGCGTGGAGCCGTTGGTGACGATATCGTCTCTCTGCTTGGTGTCGGTATAGGTGTAAGAGTCAAAGTAATTGAAGTTATGCGGCAGTTTTCCGCTCAGCTCAGCCTCGATGCCTTTGTTCTCTACTTTACCGGCGTTAATCATCTCGTATTCGCCATCAACGTTACGGCTGGAGATCTGACGATCGGTAAACGCAATGTAGAACAGTGAGGTGCTCAACATCACGTCTTGCCCCTGGAAGCGCCAGCCCAGTTCGTGGTTCCAGCTCAGTTCTGGCTTGGTGTTGATGGAATCACCCAGGTTATAGAGCACGTAGTTAGGTGGCATGCGCATATTGCGCGTCAGGCTGTAAAACACCTGATTTTCGGGATTAATTTTGTACGCCGCATTAAAGCTCGGCAGAAACTCTTTATAGGTGCGCGCCTTTTTCGCCTCCACAGAACTCAAACTGCCCAGATCGTGCCCGTCACGTCTCACGTGCTGCCAGGCCAGGCCGCCAGTGAGCGTCCAGTCGGGGGAGACAAACCAGGTATCCTGCAACCAGAACTTATGCACTGGTGTCACGGTGAACTGGTTGCGCCCCTGGATCACTTTGCCGTTGGCATCTTTCACCAAGTGCGAACTGTTGGGTTTGCCGGAAAGATCAATCGGGTTACCGTCTGCTTTAATACCGATATAGGGCTGCGTCTGACGTTGGCGTGCACGTTCAAACCAGTAACCGATATCCAGACTGTGCTGGTCATTGAGATCCCATTTCAGGGTGTTGGTGATACCCGGACGCCAGGTTTCCGTCTAAATAGCTGTTCCTAATACCGCTACACTTTTGCCTGTCCATGTTTTCCACTGGGAAACGGGCTGACGGTTTCCATGAAGCGGCGAACCTTGTTCAGTAACTGCCACATTGAACAGCATTGATG
>NZ_JBPETA010000307.1:0-2344 GCF_051710365.1 Symbiopectobacterium sp.
TCAGTATTGGTGACAGACCACCACAAGTATCCAACCTCAATTCTGTTCACAAGACCATCGTTGATGTTCTCGGCGAGCGATACCGTCGAATTTATTCTTAAAGTAGGTGCGGAATGACGGATGTACACATTAGGTAGAATTTTTTGCATCTCTCATCCTCTCTCGTTAGCTATCCCAACCGCCGTCATGTTCGTTAGCCTCGGGCTGGCTACTTACTCTCAGGCAATCGGCGGGTAACTCGAGGTCTTGCCTGCCGGGGTATTGCCGTTGCGGGTTGGTGTTCCACCGTCTGCTTGTAGCTGTCTGGTGGGTTGATGGAAATTATATTGAACTAAAAGTACTAAATAAGCAAGCGCAAAAGTACATTTATTTTTTGCTTACTAGAAAAATAATATGTTATTGATATAAAAGAAATTTGATTTTTTCACTATCAAGGTGGGTAACAACTTTGGGTTAATCAAGAGGAGTGAAAAGCTGTAACCTACTGGTAAACATCAAAATAATGAATGTTCCGGTAAATAGGATGCGTTTATATAAACCGTAATATAGCTACAGGAATACTAAGTCACGACCGATTTTTATGATGCTTTATAGTTGGTATCCCTAAGTCGTTCTTCAAAGTATGCATCATAATGTGCTTTCATAGCCTTCATTTCTGCCATGAAACGATCTCGTTTATCTTTGGGGAGCGCCTCGAAAGTGCGGATCAGTTCATCTTGTTCCGGGGTAAGGTAATGAGTATGCTGCTTTGACTGCTCAGATTTTACACTGTTATTCCCATGTTGGAGCCATATAGCATCGACCTGCAAAAGGTTTGCAAGCTTATTAAGTTTGTCCTGACGCGGGATAGACTCCGCATTCAGCCATTTACTCACAGCTTTAGATGTTACTCCCAAAGCTCGGGCTATAAACTGCCCTCTACCATGAGTTTCTAATCCGACATCCTTACAGGCCTGCGCAAGCCGATGTGAGAATTCTACACGCAATTTTTCATTTTGAACCATAAGTTCTATATTAAATCGCTTGAAAAAACTTTCAGTTCAATTAATGTGTGTACTTAAAGTACGAAAGGAACTGACTATGAACTCCTTGGAATCAATCATCAAAACGGTTGGCATTCCCGAAGTTGCCATGGCTTGTGGAGTCAGCGAGCGAGCTGTATACAAGTGGCTCAAAAATGGTTTTTTACCCAAAACTGAGTTTTTCGGGAAAACAAATTATGCCGAAACGATAGAGATCATTTCTGGAGGAAGATACCAAGCACAATCGCTTCTAACTATCAGTAAGCAAAGGCTATTATTAGCTTAATCATCAATTTACTGAACGAATCACTCTAACCTGAACGAATCACTCTAACCAGCAGCACCGCTCTTTACAACGGACAGTCGTCCTACGGAAGCCACCGACAACGTGGCGAACTCAACATCCCACAGTAACACACTCACTGTGACTGCCTCACGGCTTCGTCACGTCTGTTGATTGCCAAAACACAGGTGCCGTGTTTCTACACGCGCATCCGATAACCTATTTTTTTCAACAAGGAAAGTATCACACATGAACCCTGCAACACAAAGCAAGAAAGCCGCTCACATCGAGTCGGCATTACTCAACAAGTTAGCCCTGATGGGACAGAAAGCCTTTGCCGCCGCCATGAACGTACCGGAGTACCAGGTCAGTCGCTGGAAGAACGGTCTGTTTCGACAGGTCAGCATGATGTTAGCCGTGCTGAACTACGGTATTGCCGATGATGAAATGGCTGAGTTAGCCAAACGGCTGGCGGGGTATCTGACCAAAGAAAAAGCCGGTCAGTGGGGAAGCACTTTTCCGGCTTAGAAATGCAACAACAAATTGATTTCAGGAGAGATTATGGCACGAAACAGCCGGAATTTCAAGCAGAGAGAGGAACGGGCGCACCCAGATTCACCTGATGGATTAGTTGTTGCTGCCGTCAATAACAAGCCGTTCGCTGAGCGGCTCATCAATGTTTTCAGACTGGCTAAATCGAGGGTGAAAAAAGATGGTCGCACCTAATCTAAAACTGGTTCATTCATCACAAGAGGTTACGGAGCATCGTGTGGCGGATCTCGAAGATGGTTACGCTAAGCTGGCAAACATGCTTCTTGAAGAATACGCCGGGGCAGACCTAACAAAGCGTCAGTTCAAGGTGCTTCTGGCAGTTCTGAGGCTCACTTATGGATGGAATAAAACCATGGACAGGATAAGCGACTCGCAGATATCAGCAATCGCCAGATTGCCTGTTAAGCGCTGCAATGAGGCAAAGTTAGAGCTTGTCAGAATGGGGCTTCTCAAGCAGCAGGGTAACCGGTTTGGGCCAAATAAAAAC
>NZ_JBPETA010000308.1:0-2321 GCF_051710365.1 Symbiopectobacterium sp.
AGTTCAGTATTGGTGACAGACCACCACAAGTATCCAACCTCAATTCTGTTCACAAGACCATCGTTGATGTTCTCGGCGAGCGATACCGTCGAATTTATTCTTAAAGTAGGTGCGGAATGACGGGTGAAGAAAAGGAATAAACCATGGGAAGTGAAAAGATCCAGGCCGCCATTATTGGTTCAGGAAATATTGGCACTGACTTGATGTTCAAAATAATGAAAAACAGCCAATACCTGAGTATGGGTGCGATGATCGGTATCGATCCTGCCTCAGACGGTTTGGCCCGCGCTGCGCGGCTGGGCGTGCCGGTTTCTGCCGAGGGTATCAACGGACTGCTGGCATTGCCCCATTTCCAGGACATTAAAATCGTTTTCGACGCCACTTCAGCCAAATCACATCTGGTACACAACGAGAAGCTGCAACCGTTCGGCATTAAGGTGATCGACCTGACTCCGGCAGCCATCGGCCCGTATGTGGTCCCGTCCATTAATCTGGAACAAGAAAGTGATGCGGCCAACATCAACATGGTCACCTGCGGCGGGCAGGCAACCATTCCTATCGTCAATGCGGTGGCACAGGTCACTGACGTTTACTATGCCGAAATTGTTGCCAGTATCGCCAGCAAGTCTGCGGGCCCTGGCACCCGTGCCAATATTGACGAATTTACCGAAACCACGTCTGCCGCCATTGTTAACGTCGGCAAAGCGCGCGCCGGAAAAGCCATCATTATTCTCAACCCGGCGTCACCGCCTATCATGATGCGCGACACCGTCTTTACCTATTCCGCCACTGTCGAACCCGAAAAAATCGAGGCCAGCATTCACAGCATGGTGCAAAAAGTCAGCCGCTATGTCCCGGGCTATCGCCTGAAACAGGCCGTGCAATTTGATGTTATCAATAAGGACAATCCACTTTTTATCGATGGGGAAAAATACACGACAGGATTAAAAACATCGGTATTTATCGAAGTAGAAGGGGCTGCCCACTATTTACCCGCCTATGCCGGCAACCTGGATATTATGACCTCCGCCGCTTTAGCCTGCGGCGATCATTTTGCCAAGAACCTGAAAAATTAATCCTCAGCGATAAAAGAGAATAATGATGAATAATAAAAAAATCTACATCTCGGACGTAACATTACGCGACGGCTCCCACGCCGTAAAACACCAGTATACGCAACAACAGGTTCAACAAATTGCCAGCGTGCTGGACAAGGCGCATGTGGATTCCATTGAGATTGCCCACGGTGACGGGCTGGCAGGATCAAGTTTTAACTATGGTTTCAGCCGCTGCGCTGATACCGAAATGATCGCCGCCGCCGCTGAGGTTGTCACTCACAGTAAAATTGCCACCTTGCTGATCCCCGGCGTCGGCACCATTCATGATTTACAAGCCGCCTATGATGCAGGCGCACGCGTGGTACGTGTCGCCACCCACTGCACCGAGGCAGATATTGCACGGCAACATATTGAATTCGCGCGCAACCTCGGCATGGATACCGTCGGTTTTCTGATGATGAGCCACATGATTACTCCGCAGGAACTGGCTGAACAGGCGAAAAAAATGGAGAGCTACGGCGCGAATTGCATCTACGTCGTGGATTCCAGCGGCGCCATGCTGATGCAGGATATTCGCGATCGCTTCCGTGCGCTAAAAGCGACCCTGAACAGCGATACCCAAACGGGCATGCACGCACACAACAACCTTTCTGTCAGTATCGCCAACTCACTGACCGCCATTGAAGAAGGCTGCGATCGGGTAGATATCAGCCTGGCGGGCATGGGTGCCGGCGCGGGAAATACGCTCACCGAAGTGTTTATCGGTTGCCTGGAAAAACAGGGCTGGCAGCACGGTTGTCAGTTGGACACGTTGATCAACGGTGCTGACGATGTGGTGCGCCCGTTGCAACACCGTCCGGTGCGCGTCGATCGCGAAACCTTATAGCTCGGACTCGCTGGGGTGTATTCCAGCTTTTTGCTGCACGCCGAACGTGCATCGCAAAAATACGGCATCAGCACCATGGATATATTAATGGAGCTCGGAAAAAGAAAAATGGTCGGCGGTCAGGAAGACATGATTGTCGATGTTGCATTGGATTTAAAAAACTCCAACACCAAGCAAGCACAATAATACTAATGATTATATGAGGTTTTAATTATGCGAAGCCAAAAAATATTAGGAAGCCTTGAGTGGGGCCGTCATTCCGCACCTACTTTAAGAATAAATTCGACGGTATCGCTCGCCGAGAACATCAACGATGGTCTTGTGAACAGAATTGAGGTTGGATACTTGTGGTGGTCTGTCACCAATACTGAACTCAT
>NZ_JBPETA010000309.1:0-2315 GCF_051710365.1 Symbiopectobacterium sp.
GGGTTCACCCAGCGCTGTCGCTGGTTTTGGCGTCATGTTTGGATACGACACGAATACGCAAGGGCAACTCGTGTCAGGCGCTGGTGAGAGCGGACTTAAATTTAGGCGTAAAGGCGGTGGCGGTTGGCTAGCGTGGACAACACTTTTAGACCAGGAAACCGCGCAAACCGTCACGGCAATCAAAACGCACACCGCAGCCGTGGTAACAACAAACGCAGTTGCATTCCGTGGAACGTTGACAAACGGCCAAGTACGCAACTTAGCGCATATTAACTCTGAAGATATAGGGCATCTTGGGGATGGTGCAGTACCTACCACTATTCATGGTAGCGCAATGCCCTTAATACAAATTGGCGCTGGTGCATCCTACCCAATTCTAGCCAGCGGCTTTAACGCCGTAGCCGACGCAAACGGCTTATGGAAAACACCGGAGAGCGCCGAATTAACGCCGTCCTCAATAGGCGCATTGTCGGTCGATGAACTGGCGGGCATCCCGCTGCCATTCCCCAACGCCGTTGCGCCGACGGGGTGGCTGAACTGTAACGGTCAGGCATTCGATAAAACCCTGTATCCGGTGTTGGCCGCACGTTACCCCACCGGCAAGCTGCCCGACCTGCGCGGCGAATTTATTCGCGGTTGGGATGATGGGCGTAAAGTCGATACCGGCCGCAAATTACTGTCAGCACAAGGTGATGCAATTCGAAATATCACCGGGAAGTTTGCAAATAATGGTTTGGCTTGGGCTGAGGGCGCTTCATCGTCGGTGGGGGAAGGCGCATTTACTCGATTAGAGGGCCGTGTCACATCTAATAATTATTTTGGGGACGCTGGGTGTCAGTATGAACTCGATATATCGAAGGTCGTACCCACCGCAAATGAAAACCGTCCGCGCAACATCGCCTTTAATTACATTGTGAGAGCAGCATAATGAGCCACTATTCTACTGATATTGAAACCGCCGAATTAGACGAAAACGGCCTGAGTAAAAATGCAGGCTGGATCACGGTTTATCGCGTGCATCCGGACACACGGGAATACCAAAGCGCGAGCATGGAATACCTCATGCTCGGTGTAGGTCTTCCAGCACACAGTTACCCCAATAAACCGGTGTTGCCGCCAGCGGGTCAGGCATTACGGCGCACGGCGGATGGCAAGTCGTGGGAGCATGTACCCGATTATCGTGGTAAAACCGTTTACAACACCGGGACACGTGAAGCCTCGCCTATCACCACACTCGGTGAATTGACGGAAGGATTTACGCTACTTGAACCGGCAACCGAATTTGATGCCTGGGACGGGGAAAAGTGGGTGACGGACACGCAAGCCCAGCAAGCGGCTGAATCACGAGCGGCGCAGCAGACGGCACAGCAGGCGTTAACCTCACGCCTTACCGTGGCGAATGCCCGAATTCAAGCGCTGAGCGATGCGGTTGATCTGGGCATGGCGACGGAAGAAGAAAGCACAGCATTAACGGAATGGAAAACCTACCGTGTGTTGTTGAACCGTATCGATATCAACACCGCACCGGATATTACCTGGCCGGAGGCCCCGCAGTAATGTGGCGTGCTGCTGATATTCGTTTTCCGGCAGACACGGCCGCCATTAATTGCGCCGTGGTGCCGGTACATCCGTGGGTGTACGGCGCGGGCCAGAAAACGACAACTGGCAGTTATTTAAGCCCGGCCAATGCGCTGGCGTATCTGGCCCCACGTATCCAGGCGGCGCAAGGTGATAATCAGGTGGTTGTCATGATGGTTTGTGCCGCAGCCCACGCAGACTTTATGCAACGTTTGGCGGCATTGATGGCGGTTTTTCCGCTGCCCGATTTAACGCAAGTGGCGCGTATGGCACAAGCGGCGGCAGATCTGGAGACGGTAAAGATGCAGTTACCGGCGAAAGGCCAATCACTTCCCGCCGCCATCCGGTTATCGGTTGCCACCAACCGTCAGGCGATCAACGCGCAACGTATTGCGTCCGCACAGGCGCAAGCGGCAGTATTCAGCAGTGTGGATGCTATCAAAAGTCAGTTGGCCAGCTTTGCCGCTGAGCGTGGCAACCTGCTGGAAAAAATCAGCCTGGGGCTGAACGCATTACAGCAAGCCAGCGCCCGCGTCTGGGTATTTAGCGCTAAAGGACAAGGCAGCGTGATCGCTGCTGAAATGGTGAAGGACATTCCGCAACCGTCAACGGTGTATACCGCTGCGGTGATGTTTGTCGGGAAATCACTTAATGCACTGGAAGGCATGATCCATGAGCCAGATTATTACGCTCGCCCTCGATGGTGAGGCAATTCCCCTGCGTAGCCTGACGGTGAC
>NZ_JBPETA010000310.1:0-2293 GCF_051710365.1 Symbiopectobacterium sp.
GCACGCCAATGGCAACATTACTTGATGGTAAACGGGTCTGGGCAGAAAAAAATCTGAACCAGATTTAATCTGACAGACACCTGTATAAATAACCGGTAACTGTCAGATCAGGTCTGAGCTAGTATACATTATTTGTTCTGCTGGGAATCCTCGTCAGACAAAACAATAAGCGGCTCGATATCACTTTCCTTTTTGATCACCAGCGTATCATCGCCACGCAAGCACGCGCCACCATAGCTACCGCCGATGGTGAAGGTACAAACCTGAAGATACTTCCCATCTACCTTCGGCAGGCACCAGAGCTGTTGATAGATGTTTTTCCGGTCAACAAACTGGCCGTGGGTCTGGTCCAGCACTTCTTCATGTCGGTTGATCAGATCAATGTTGTTGCCACAGCGACCCGATATCGGTTTTACCGCATATCCCGTTTGCGCCAATTCCTCATTCACCACAAAGTCGGTATCGAGTAAATAGCGATGGTGGGGAAACAGCGACCACAATACTGGCAGTATTGCCTTGTTTCCGGGGATCATGGTCCACAGCGGTTCAAACACGCGCACTTCGGGGCGCAGCAGCACGTCAATAAAGCGCACCTCATTTTGAGGATGGCCGGTACGAATTGGCAGCGCGGCATATTCGGTATCGCTGACTTCACGAAGCTGCTCAACCACGGTTTCCCATGCCCAGGTTTTCCACACACAGCTAACCGGGCGATGTTCGCTATCAATCAGTTGCCCGGCGCTATCCCAGCCTAGGTCATCCAGTCCGTAGAGGATTTTGCTGTCAAAGCCTGCCTGTGTCAGTGCTCGTTGCATAAACTGCGCGTGATAGCTTTCTTCCACATCTTTGTCCTGCATGATGTGGACAAAGGGAGCGGCGTGGCTGTGCTGCCAGGCACCCGCCAATTCGTCAAGCAAGGCTTCCGACGGGTTATATCCTGCGGTGATATTGCCCTGCTTCATCCATTGCTCAAAAATCAGCCCCCCTTCTGTGTGGCATGATGCGGAATCTGCATTGTATTCATAGACTTTCAGTCCACGTTCATCCATACAAAAATCCAGACGCCCGGTGATCATATGGTGACGCCGGCGTTGCCAGGAAAGCCGCAACCGTGGCCACAGGATTCTGGGAATATCAAACAGTGCCAACAGATCGTCATCTTTTAAGACCTTATCCGTTGCATGCATATACATCAAGTGCAGTTCATTGGTGGCCTTGATCAGTTCCTGCTCAGCACGTTCCGTCATGGTGAAGTAACGGCAGGGATCGGCGTTAATGCGGTGGCCGTTTGCCTGCGCATAGGCATTCTGTAACGGATCGGCCTCATTGAGCCATTTGCCGTCGAACTGCCCTTTATTTTCCAACCGCGCGCTACCGAGCGCCAATGCTGCCGGAGGAACGGTCGGCTGCGGTAGACTGTGCTCCGTGTTGCTGGTCTGAATCATCCAACCCAGGATGGTGGTGTCGCTAAAGGTATCTTTGAGGGTGTAGTGGCCTTCACGCACTTCCAGCGTTAATTCCCGTGTCCACTGCTGACCGGGAGGGAGTGGCGTGTGGTGAACGTTCTGTTCGGCAATCCTGACCTTATTACCCAGCAACTGGGTAATCACTGCGACGTGGCCCGTGTGTTTGAACTCGCCGCCTTTCTGCCAGATCAGCAAGGCCCCGGCGACGGGAGGACGCAGGGAGCCATTAGCAAAGGCTTGAAGTGGCAGCAGATTGTCGTTAACCACTTGGCGCAGGAAGCGTAAGGAGAAGATTTCATAGGCCATCCCAACATCCGTAAAGACCGAGCCATAGTTCAGGAACAAAAAACGGCGGGCAAACTCAACGCACTGCCATTTATGCCCCATATATTCGTTGCCAATATAGCTGCGGAAACTGGCATCTCTGTGATCGTGTTCTGGAGGTAACGTACTGTAATTTGAAGAATAAATTGCTACGCCGCCGGGCGCATATCCCAATAGCGTGCCAAAGGGGGCATCGCTACCTGTTGATGCTGTACTCATTAGTCAGACCTCAGATGTATGCCTCTCTGGCCGTTGCAGTTGAAATCCCTCTTTGCCCTTCAGCCAAAGGAGCGTCTCAGACAGATGTGGCTCCATGATAGCACCAATCATTCCTGCCAAGAGTAAATGCTGTTTACCCAGTATGTAACCTGATAATGGGCTTTGTTGAATAAATCAGAACTTGTAACGACTGTGCCCCATCGGGTCGATTGTTACGTGATGCGAATACTGTTCGGCATTCCTAATAGCGTGATCCGGTTAAGCGCTTTGACCATCGCCATGGC
>NZ_JBPETA010000311.1:0-2272 GCF_051710365.1 Symbiopectobacterium sp.
TAAGGTTACGGATGGTAACGTGGGGAGTACTCATGCTGATTGGTCTGCAAAAAGCAGTAATAAATTCAGAACTTCAGAATACCGTCAAGTCCCGAAAAAAGAAAAATCAGGTGCGGAATGACGGATACATTAAACAATAATCGCAATACCCGGTTCGCCAATTGGGTAGCCTATAAAATCACACATAACAGTATTGCCAATGGCGGCACCAGAAACTGGAGGCGCGACCCCGTGCTACCAGACTCGGACACGCTTGCCCCAGCCGCCTACACCGGTGCAAATGCTGTACTGTCTATCGATCGCGGACATCAGGCTCCGCTCGCGGGGCTTGCTGGCTCATCCGATTGGCAATCACTCAACTATTTGTCGAATATCACGCCACAGAAGTCAGCATTAAACCAAAGTCCTTGGGCCCGTTTGGAATTGCAAGAACGCTTGCTGGCAAGCCGCCCAGATTCGCCCCCCGTTTACGTGGTTACTGGCCCTTTATTTACGCGCAAGATAGCAACGCTGCCAGCAGCCCCTGACGTCGAGATCCCAAGCGGTTACTGGAAGGTTATCTTCGCCGGCAACCGTCCGGAAACAGGCGAGTTTGCTGCGTTTATTATGGATCAGGATACCCCCCGATCCGCCAATATTTGTCACTATCAGGTCACAATTAATGAGATAGAAGCCAAAACCAAACCGCATCTGAATATCTGGCCGTCCTTACCGGAGGGCGTAGCCACTAAACTCAAATCCCGCAAAGGGACGTTAGCGAAAGCAATGGGATGTTTATAGTCGTCGTATTGCATTTCTGCTGGGTATGCATCCGAACAGCATCGACTAGTAATAGTTAATGGTAAACACTACTTTACCATCGGCTCTCCCGGCAGTCGCAACGGTATCCGTTTGGATATAGCCTGCGGATAACGGAACCCGGATCGTCGGACTGCCATCTTTCGGTAACGTCATGGCTTGCTCTGACGAGAAATTAAACGGCGTTGGTGTTTGATTATTCAACCCCCAACCGATCTGAATGCCAACTCCCGAAGCCGCGCAGGGTAGCAATGAGTCGATGTCCATGATCCCATTGGCAGCATCTTTTATTGCCGTTGTTGGCGTCAATCGAACACCAATACTGTTATTGATGGATGCTGTTGCAGCCGCACTTCCGGTATTGAAATCCATCAGTGTGGTGGTGTTCGTTTGATTATAAAACCCATGAAACATCGGGCAATTTAGCAGAGAAATCGATGCATCTATCCACGGCGTCGTGGAATTAATACCTCTGAAATGTTCTTGGATATCATAGGTGCCCATCGCAACATTAACGTCCGGCGTGGTGCAGGTTTGCGCCGATATCGTCAGATTTCCGGTAAAAGTGACGCGATTTAATTGGAGTGGCAATCCCTGAATCGGCTCTCCGGCCGGGGAACTGACCATGTTATCACTCGCCACAGGGAAACTGGACGCGGCAATAGAGTAACTCCCTGGCGTAAGTGTGCCGATCTTAATTAACGATACATACCGCGTTGCGGAGCCAAAAAGGGCAATACCGACCGTGTCGTCAAATGTAAGATCGTTGCTACGATAGCCAAAGGCACCAAGCGTTGCAGCTGCACTGTTATTTTGGCGTGAGATCGCAACGCCAATGCCAGGGATATTGGTCTGATACACGGCACCAGCAAAGGGCCCAGAATTTAGCCCACTAAGGGGGAGTGGTGCCTGTTCAATCCCCACCGCCCAGTTGTAAGGAAACCCTGCGACGGAGGATTCACAAAGGACACTGACTGTCGGCGCATTTGTCCAGCGCCCCTGATAAATAATGGTCCCTATCGGTATATCTGCACCTGCTGAAATAATGGGCGGACTGAGTGGCACCGTAAGTAAAGATGAGGTTGAGCCGCTATCGAAGCGACAAGATGCTGCCGCCCAACTATTATTGCTGGCAACCGCCAGCAGGACGCCGGAGCCTGTACATAAATTTGTGTAATTGCCTGATTTTGATATGTTCAATCCAACATCAAAAGCAGGTTACTTTGCAGGTTACTTTATGGACGAAAAACAGTTGCAGGCTCTGGCTAATGCACTGGCCAAAAATCTCAAAACCCCTGAAGATCTCAGCCAGTTCGATCGCCTGATGAAGAAAATCAGCGTTGAGGCGCTCTCAACGCCGAAATGTTCCACCATCTGGGCTACGATAAAAATCAGCCTAAACCAGGGACCAACTCCCGCAACGGCTATTCGACAAAGACCGTTACCACGGGCGATGGCACACTGGAACTGCGTA
>NZ_JBPETA010000312.1:0-2262 GCF_051710365.1 Symbiopectobacterium sp.
GGTTACGGATGGTAACGTGGGGAGTACTCATGCTGATTGGTCTGCAAAAAGCAGTAATAAATTCAGAACTTCAGAATACCGTCAAGTCCCGAAAAAAGAAAAATCAGGTGCGGAATGACGGTTAAACGTATAAAAGTTGTGACCATTCTTATTATTGTTCTCTTAACTCTGGGTATTTCACAATTTCTCACCGGTGCGCTTTCCATGCGTGCGCTGGTCAATGACCGAGAAGGGTTTCAGGCTTCACAGCGTGCGAATCAGAGCGTGGCGGCGTTTACCGATGCCTGGATTATGATGAACCAAACGCGTATTGCCGTTGGCACCATGATTCAAAATATGATGATGGGAAATGCGGATAAAGACGCGATGCAGTCGCTGCTGCAAATGGCGAAGGAGCGCATTGCCAGTTCCGAAAGTCGCTATAAGGCCTATCAGGCGATTCCGCCTTCT
Source organism: Symbiopectobacterium sp. (assembly GCF_051710365.1). NCBI lineage: Bacteria > Pseudomonadati > Pseudomonadota > Gammaproteobacteria > Enterobacterales > Enterobacteriaceae > Symbiopectobacterium > Symbiopectobacterium sp. The sequence continues at coordinate 451 of NZ_JBPETA010000312.1, forward strand.
CCGGGGGTAGATCCGGCGCTAATCAAAAAGCTGGAGGAAAGCTACGTCGTTTATCAGAAACTGTTGAACGATATTGTCAATTCACTGGCAGGAGGGTTGGCCGGGGCGGCAATGAAACTGCATGAGGGAGCGGCACCGCTCAACGTGGCGATGCAAGAAAACTATCTGGCATGGCGAGAAGCACAAACGCAGGTAGCCGATAATGGACTGCACGATAACCACCGTGCTTTCCAGGAGATGTTGTGGCTATTAGGGGCCATTTCGCTGATGGTGGTATTGGTGATTGTGCTCAGTTGGGTCGGATTACAGCGTATTCTGTTGCAACCGCTGCATGCGCTGATGCGCCATATCAATGCGATTGCCAAAGGCGATATGACGCAGTCGATTGACGTTCAAGGACGAAATGAGATGAGCCAGCTTGCCACCAGTTTGCATCATATGCAGCGCTCATTGATTGATACGGTAAGCGCGGTGCGTGACAGTGCACAGTCTATTTACACCGGTGCCAGCGAGATCTCGGCAGGCAGCAACGATCTTTCATCGCGTACCGAGCAGCAGGCCGCGTCGCTGGGCGAAACTGCTGCCAGCATGGAACAGTTGACCGCCACCGTAAAACAGAACTCGCACAGTGCGCGGCAGGCGGCACAGGTTGCAAAAGAGGCATCAGAGACGGCAGACAAAGGCGGCATAAAAGTCAGCCATGTGGTTGTCACGATGAACCAGATTTCCGACAGTTCGCAAAAAATCGCGGACATCACCAACGTGATCGATGGTATTGCTTTTCAGACCAACATTCTGGCGCTGAATGCCGCAGTGGAGGCGGCGCGAGCAGGCGATCAAGGCCGTGGCTTTGCCGTGGTGACCGGCGAAGTGCGAACGCTGGCACAGCGCAGCGCGCAGGCGGCGAAAGAGATTAAAACCCTGATTGACGATTCGGTCAATCGCGTCAGCACCGGGGCGATGCAAGTGCGGGAGGCGGGAGACACCATGCAGGAAATTGTCACGGCAGTGAGTCGCGTGACCGATATTATGGGCGATATTGCGTCGGCGTCCGATGAGCAAAGCCGTGGTATCGATCAGGTGGGACAGGCGGTGAGCGAAATGGATCGGGTGACGCAGCAAAATGCGGCGCTGGTAGAAGAATCTGCCTCTGCGGCAGCCTCTCTGGAGGAGCAGGCGGGCTTTTTACAAGGTGCCGTGTCAGCGTTCAATATTGGCAATAACCAAGGTGTGCCACCTGCTGCGGCCCAGCCGTTTACACGCGGTACGCAAGGATTATTGCCTGCGGTAAAAAACGCCTCCGGGCGTGGGTCAGAACACAACTGGGAGGCGTTTTAGAGCGCTTAACACTGGGCCGTGAAGCGTTTTGCGGCCCGGTTACAGGCGCTCAACGATCAGTGCGATGCCCTGACCGCCGCCGATGCACAGCGTTGCCAGCCCCAGTGTTTTATCGTAGCTGCGCAGCGCGTGGATCAGGGTAACCAGAATACGTGCACCGCTGGCACCGATCGGGTGGCCCAGCGCAATCGCGCCGCCGTTGACGTTAACTTTTTCCGGGTCCAGACCCAAATCGCGCTGTACGGCGAGGAATTGCGCCGCAAATGCCTCGTTGGCCTCGATCAGATCGATATCCTGTATGGTCAGTCCCGCCTTGAGTAAGGCTTTTTGGGTGGCAGGAATCGGACCTAATCTGTACTAGCTCAGACCTGATCTGACAGTTACCGGTTATTTATACAGGTGTCTGTCAGATTAAATCTGGTTCAGATTTTTTTCTGCCCAGACCCGTTTACCATCAAGTAATGTTGCCATTGG
>NZ_JBPETA010000313.1:0-2253 GCF_051710365.1 Symbiopectobacterium sp.
ATGGCGATGGTCAAAGCGCTTAACCGGATCACGCTATTAGGAATGCCGAACAGTATTCGCATCACGTAACAATCGACCCGATGGGGCACAGTCGTTACAAGTTCTGATTTATTCAACAAAGCCCGAAAGAGGGAGAATACCACTGTCAATGCTTTATATTTGCCTGTGATGCACACCGAAATAGAAGATACATTCGGGTCTTCTCAGGCTGATGACAAAGTCACTTTCCCTTTTCGTCATCCTCGGCGAAAGCCGGGGATCTCTGTGAGGAGAAACGCGTTTCATCTGCCAAAGATTCCCGCCTACGCGGGAATGACGGTGGTGGAGGGGGGAATAACTGTTTTAGATAACGTTGCCAGCAACCTAAGGATGCCCACAGGCATCCCCCTACAATGCTATTTCACCTTCTTTACTGGCAGGAAATGGCGCTGACCACGCCGGATTGTTCCAGTGCCCAGGCAGCACGCAGACAAATATCTTCCCTCCAGGGGGCGGCAATTAAGTTGCACGCCAATCGGCAACCCTTTTGTGGTCATCAACGGCACGGTGACGACGGGAAGCCCGACAAACGAAATAGGCTGAGTCAACATGCCCATACTGGCGCGTACGGGCAGATCGGTGTGATTGATTCGCATCGTTTCCTGGCCGATAAGGGTGGCGCAGCACGGTGTCGCCGGGGCAATCAGCAGGTCCACGTGTTCAAACAGCGGTAATACCTGACGGCGAAAGACGTCACGAAAACGCTGAGCCTATAGATACCAGGCAGAAGGCAGCATGGCTCCCGCCGTCAGGCGTTCACGTGAGTGCGGCTCAAATTTTTCAGGCGCGTGGCGCAGGGCGGAGAGATAACGGTTGCCCCCTTCGCTGGCAGAGAGAATAAAGGCGGCGGTGCGAGCCAGTTCGGCCTGGGCGATGGTTCTTTCTTCGTTGGCCGCAAGCGCGTGTGCAACACGTTGCACGGCATCGCGCGTATCACCATCGCAGGCTTCACTAAAGTAACCGGAAAGCACGGCACTGCGCAGGCCACGCGAGCCTTCCTGCAAGCGGGAAGCCGTCGAAAGGAGCGGCTGTGAGCGCTGAAAACGATCGTCACTATCAATGCTTTGTAAGGCATCGAACACCTGGGCCAAATCCTCCGTGCGGCGCGCCATTGGGCCGATATGATCGAGGCTGGCAACAAACGGGTGGCTACCTTCACGAGATAACCGGCCAAACGTCGGCTTCAGGCCAAAAATGCCGCACAGGGACGCGGGCACCCGAATCGATCCATTGGTGTCGCTGCCAAGTGAAAAGTGCACCAGCCCCGCGCCGACCGCTGCGGCGGAACCACCTGAGGATCCTCCTGCGATACGGGTTGGATCGAGTGGATGGCGAGTCGGGCCGTAATGGGTGTTTTCGGTGGTGAAACCGTAGGCGTAAGCATCCATATTCAGCATGCCGGAAAGCAGGTCACCGCTGGCGCTTAACTGGCGCAGCGCAAACGCATCGCGTTTGGCGGGGGGATGGTCGGCAAACAGCTGTGCGCCTGCCAGCGTGGTTTCTCCAGCAACGTCAAACAGGTTCTTTACCGCATAAGGCACACCTGCCAACGCTGGCAAAACGTCACCGCGCAGGCGTCTCGCATCCAGCGCATCGGCCTCTTGTTGCATACGCTGGCCTGTTACCTGGGTATAGGCATTTAACATTGGGTGCCGCTGCGCGATGGCATCCAGCGTAATGTCAGCGATCTCACGGGCGGCAAGTTCTCCGCGTTGCAGATGTTGTTGCAGTTGGGTGATGGATAACGCGGTGAGTTCCGCCATCGACAACGGGAGGGTCATAATTGATAAACCCCCGCGATCTCTTCATGCATCTCCAGCGGATAGTCCATCAGCGGCTGCGCCATCTCTGCGATGCGCTGTAACTGGAGCAGCACCGCGTCATGGCGCTCTGGGGTGAGTAGCAGATTCAGCAGGGTGCAGATAAGCGCTTAGGGTTTCAGGGGCGTGAGAGGTCATCGGTTCTCCTGTTATTTCACGATGCAGAGGCGTTAGCGTGAAACGTGTGTTGCAAGAGTTGTTCCAGAATGGTTTCGACACCGAGAGGGCAGACGTTTTTTCCTATTGTATGTCGGTGATGTGCTTGTGTTAGGGCCTGTCATCAAATGCTTGGATAAGCGTGTATGATTGTCTACTTTGGCCTAAAAAGTAAGAGATGACACGTCGCTATGCACTTCGAGATGATCAATGGGCTAGGATTGAGACATTGCTTCCT
>NZ_JBPETA010000314.1:0-2236 GCF_051710365.1 Symbiopectobacterium sp.
GTTCAGTATTGGTGACAGACCACCACAAGTATCCAACCTCAATTCTGTTCACAAGACCATCGTTGATGTTCTCGGCGAGCGATACCGTCGAATTTATTCTTAAAGTAGGTGCGGAATGACGGATGTAGCAATACACTCATTGAATACGTGACCAGACGTTGGGGTATTCAAAATCATCCGAAATGCACGATAGGATCATCGGCACTTACATCGAACGCGAGTATTACGTTTGATGCTGTATCAACTCATTGAATACAAGACCAAAACGTGCGACAGTCTCAACGGATTATTAAAAACGGTTGCCACGACGATAAATACGATCAAGGATAATATTGAGATCGGTGAAGATAACATCGAAAATTATGCTCAACTCAATCAATTAAAAGATGAGATTGATAAATTGACACAGTCGAGCGAGAGTAAAAACACCAGTATCGGTGAACGAATTGGAAAAGAAATTGATCGTGTTGCGCCTCGAGTTGAAAATGAGGTCAAACGTAGCGCGGACAAAATAGCCAAAGAAGCTAAGCGTTTTTTTAGAAAGTTTTAACATTCATGGGTTATGGAATTAATATCAGTGCTTTTGATATCACTCCGCGAACGGTAATTAACCCGGAGGTAGAAAAACTCCTTTATAATATTTCAGCGACATTAACCCAAGTGCGTATTGCAGCCCTTCCGCTCGCAGGATATAGTGATGGTCCGGCGTTATCTGCGCCGCCATCCGCGGAAAGGGCTGCGCCCAAGACAAGTAGGCAACCTCAAGGTTACGACTCCCCACCTGAATGCGGATAAGGTATTGGAAAGGAGTTCGTATGTCTGTACATCCGATAAGTAATGGTCGCATCAGTCTGGTTCAACAGCGCAAACGCGCAAAAGAACTGTTGCAACGCCTCAAAGCCGGCCTTGAGCCAGAAAAATTAGGGCTGCTTCATCACCTTAATCCAACGTCCGACGTAACCCTTGCCAGTGCACAGTGGTTAATTGCGCGTGATGTAGGGTTTGACAGTTAGCCGAAGCTCAAAGCGCATGTTGATGCCATCGCATCTGCCCGGCGTCATCCCCATTTCGCTGCTGATGATGAAAGCAAAACCCAGCACTGGCGTTGCGGCAATGATATTGAACACAGTCTGCGACTCGCGGGTTTTCACGGCACATTTCATAGCTATACAGACCCATTGTCTATGGGACCCGTTCAGGACATCCCCTTTGCCGACTACCGCTCGGCTCGCTGCACTTTTATCCAGCAGGCATTTCAGTTGGACGTTGATGATGTCACCCGTCGTTTTGATGAGGAACAGGCGCAGTGGCAACATTTATCTGATGCTGAACATGCAGTGCTGTGGTGCGAAGCTGACCCTTACGACCAGCTGTTTCTGGTCCGCACACTCTCAACACTCAAAAAACAACCACAAAAACTCGAGCTTATCGCCGTTGACAATATACCCGGCGTGAAGCGTTTTATTGGACTGGGGCAACTATCACCGGATGTATTGGCCTGGCTCTGGACGCAACGCAAGACGGTACCTGCCGATGCGCCAGCACTGGCGTACCAAGCCTGGACTGCCTGGTGCTCGCCCTAGCCGACAGCGCTCTTTACGCTTGCTCAGCGTGAACACGCCGCATTGCCTTATCTTTCGCGTTCCTTGCGCCGATTATTGCAAGAATTGCCAGGTATCAACGACGGTCTTTCTCTGACCGAACGTCTGTCATTACACTGTATTGCTCAATCGGGCCCCATCAATCTCAGAAATATATTCAGAGAACTGATCAGCCATCGTGATCCACTGCCTTATATGGGTGACATGATGTTCTATTCCGCTATCAGGCCATTGATAACAGGTGCAAACCCACTGTTACGTATCAATACGGCAGCAGATGCAGAAGCCCTGAATACAGTGGAATTAACGCCGCTCGGCCATGACATACTTCAAGGCAGCGCTTACTGGCTTGATTTTGCATCACAATCTCGCTGGGTAGGCGGGGCTTGCCTTACTCCCCGAAAAGCGCATTGGGCCGTGGACAATAATGGGCGTCCGGTTTGGCGGGATTCGTAGTATAGTTTTCAATACAAGCAGAGTAAATAATCATCGCGGTTGTCATCCCCGATGGGGCTTTGTTGAATAAATAGAAAGTTTGGGTAATCATCGGATCAGATCACCATAGTTGTTTCAAAATCAGGTCTCCATGGCAAAACAAAATTTTAAAATCACTAACTGGCCCTCCTATAACAAGG
>NZ_JBPETA010000315.1:0-2235 GCF_051710365.1 Symbiopectobacterium sp.
AGGTTACGGATGGTAACGTGGGGAGTACTCATGCTGATTGGTCTGCAAAAAGCAGTAATAAATTCAGAACTTCAGAATACCGTCAAGTCCCGAAAAAAGAAAAATCAGGTGCGGAATGACGGATTAAACTGTTTTTCGGCCGTATCAAGCGTAGTACTGGCTGTTGCCAGGAGAGCATTGATTGCCGCAATGGATTTTTCATCTTTCTGGTTTTTCAAAAAACGGATGGCCACGCGAGTGATGACAACACGAGTCTTTACAAGCGATTGAAAACTATCAGTAAGCTGTTCTTGCTGAAAGCTCAAGATTTCAGATTTTTGAAAGTTTTGCTTATCGTTATTTACTGAGGAGTAAAACAGTATGCTGGTGATTACCTGCAATAAAATAAAGACAGCAAAGGCAATCGAAATCCCTGTGATGACTTTAACGTTTTTGAACATGGTTTGCCTCTTTGCTCTAGGAATATAGGAATAGATGCCTAGAGGCAATATCGTCAACCAACCGCGTTTCTTGATTACATTTACGCAACACGCCGCAGCTAACAAAAATGATAAGAAACAACATATCACATTGATAAATGTGATAATTAGCTTAAGACAAACGTTTTGGCATATGAGGAAACGTTATGAAAAATCAACGTTCACATTAATAAACCGCAAGAATTTAAATAACAACATGAATTTTAAGTAAAAAAATCACTTCCAGATCTAGAAACTTAAAAAAACTAATGTGTCATTTTCCTAATTATTTCCTTTACTTCCAGCCCATGCTCAGAATTTTTCTGCATCCTTTGCACAAAAACTCGCTGATAGAGCCACGCATCTATGCACTTTTTCACATCAGCCTTGTCCGGCTGGCAGTGGAATTCGAAGATCATCCTTTTTTCTTTTGAAAACAACACTAAACTACTTTCAAACTCGAGAAAATCAAGATCTTCTAACTGGTAGGCTGTTTTAAATGCAGAGCAGATGTAATGTATATCCATATAATATCCACCAATATTTTTATAACTTCACATTGCTGTATAGCATAAATAGCATTAAACCGTGCATCTTAATCATTTTATTGTGATACACATTTAGTTTGCGTTGAAATATGAGATTCCTTTTCTAGAAAACCCGGCAGTAAGTTAACAAATTCAGGTCATGCCCTCTCAACATCCCGATCTTCTCAAAAGGGCTCTCCCTCCCCCATAAATGCAATCACAAAAAAGGGGACAATACCGAATGATGACATCAGTTTTTTTTAATGGCATTTAGTTTTAATTCACATACTAAAATCAAAACTCATCATTCATTATCAGCACACGTTTTACATCATCCAAGATGCTAAGGAAAAGGAATTTCCCACGTGGACGCTGGAGAATCTCATTTTTTCAGCTAGTAATGCTGGATGTTTTGTTGCCCCTGGGTGCACAACCCCTGCGACCTCATTATAACAATACCCGATAAACTCACAAGATAGTTTATACTTTTCAATATCCTTTACCAGAGCCCGAGCTTTGCATAATTCGCCGAGACGCGCATAGAGTAACGCCAGTAATCCCCGCATGATCGTATTCCCGGGAGAATCAGTATTAAGTGTATCTTCTCCAATACCTTACGGCCTCCTGGATATCGCCAAGGAGATAATTGATGATAACATGCAATATTTTAGGCGAATAGAACGCATCATTGAGGTCCATACACATATTATTCATCTGCATTGCTTTATCTAAATCACCTTGTCGCACCAGATGGCAAGCATAGTAATAATAAACCTCTGCAACCGTGGGGGCTAATAACATGGCCAAATGAAACTTACTTGCTGCTTCCTTATTATTTTCAGCGCAAAGTAGTAGCCCTTGTAAAGAAAGAGCAATGACGTTATTAGGTTCACTCGCTAATATCTTGCCAACAATGATCATCATTTCATGCCGGACGCTTTCATAATCCATCAAGCCCAGATTGGCTACCGCATAGTAAGAACCGGCAATGCGGCATAATTCACTGATACTGGTTTCGCCATGTCGTCTTAATTTCACTGCTTGAGGCATAAATTTCTCAAGCGCTGAAAGTGAGAATTGCAATGCATCATGCTGCGCCACGTTGGAGCGGCTTTGTTGAATAATAGGCTTTGTTGAATAAATAGAAAGTTTGGGTAATCATCGGATCAGATCACCATAGTTGTTTCAAAATCAGGTCTCCATGGCAAAACAAAATTTTAAAATCACTAACTGGCCCTCCTATAACAAGG
>NZ_JBPETA010000316.1:0-2167 GCF_051710365.1 Symbiopectobacterium sp.
TTAAAGGAATATCGACGGATCGCCACACGTTATGAAAAAACGGCAAGAAACTATCTAGCAATGGTGAAACTGGGCTGCATCCGCGTGTTTTACCACCGGTTACGCAATTAAGGGACACAGCCTAACAACCCATGAGCTGAAATACGCACAATCGCTCGGGTTGGTCGTTCATTTTGCTTCTCGCGTCTCTGCGCTGGAAAAAAGTGCATCCGGCTGGCAACTGAGGTTGGCAAACGGGCAGCAAAAAGCCCATCCTGTGGTGATCCTAGCGAATGGACACCAGCTCAGCGGCTGGTCGCAAACTCAGCATCTCCCCAGCTATGCGGTGCGCGGTCAGGTAAGTCATATCCCAACCACGCCGGTGCTACAAGGCTTGCAACGCGTCCTTTGTTACGATGGCTATCTGACTCCCGTCAGCCCTCGTCACCAGCAGCACTGTATCGGTGCCAGCTACCAGCGAGGCGTGGTTACCACCACGTTTAGCGCAGACGAGCAGCAGGAAAATCACCAGCGCCTCGCGGCCTGCTTGCCCGATGCAACGTGGGTGAATGACATTGACGTCAGCGGCAACGCAGCACAGCACGTCAAGGAGTGCGCTGTGCCACGCGCGATCACCTGCCTCTGCTCGGTGCCGCGCCGGATCACGCACTGACGCTACATCAATAATACGCGTCACTTGACGTACAGCAGCACACGCCGGAACGTGTGGCCGTGGCACCGGTTCATGAAGATCTGTTCATTATCGGTGCGCTAGGATCGCGCGGATTGTGCTCTGCCCCGTTAGCTGCCGAAATTCTGGCAGGGCAACTGTACGGAGAACCGTTGCCGCTCGATGCACCAACGCTCGCCGCGTTGAACCCGAATCGTTTTTGGGTGAGAAAACTGCTGAAAGGCCGCATGGTGTAATCAGCCGCGATCAAGGAGAGAGTGTCGCGGAATAACGCCAGTGGGTACCGGTATCGTTGATGAGCTGATAGCTGAGCGTCTGTCCGACGATCGAACGGTTTACCGGCAGGTTTACGCTGGACGCCGGAGCCACCATCATGATGCTGCCCAGACGCTGTTCAGCATAGCTGATATCAGTCAGCGTCATATGCCAGGGGGTGGGATTGGCGACCTGCAACTGTTGCCCGTCCCCCCGTTTGCAGCAAACGAAAACGCAGTTGTTCGCCATCAGACTCGTTGGGGTCGCCCAACCCGGCTGGCCGAATAAACACCTTCAGGCGCAAGCGCAGCGGCAACACCACGCTTTGCGTGTGGCGCGTCATCTCCGCTGTGTTCGGTGGAATTTGATAGACGTTAAGCCACAGCAGCGATTCCTTGTCATTGGCAAACCCCTGACGCGAGGTGAGCAGCAAACGCAAAGAACGCTCCTCACCCGGCTTCATACTGAATACCGGCGGTACGGCGATCAGCGGCGTTGTAGCACGCTCGGGTGGGATCAGCGGATCGCCCGCATCACTCCAGACCTGTACCAGCGTGGGCTGTTTTTCTGAATTGGACAGCATGAGCGATGTGGACATCTCGCCGTTATGCAGAATCACGCGAGTGCCTTCAACATTGACCACAGCGAATGCAGGCATCGCGCCCATCAAGCAAAGCACGCACAGCATCCCGCTGATGGCTTTCTGCACGCTACTGGAAACTGACCATGATCTGCAATTGTGCATTGACTGTCCCCGGCGTAATCGGTTGTTGATTAATCGCTTCCAGCGATGCGGTAAAATCTCCGGCATAAATCTCTGTGCTACCCGCAGAGACCTTGGTGGTTAATTCTTTGAAGGCATACCACCCGCGCGGGTTGCCGGTGCCGTATGAGGTTAAATCCGGCAGCAGATTGATGGCTTGCCCCCGGCTGTTGAAAATACGGATACCGACGCCAGACGCCTCGCCCGCTCCGCTACCGTACTGATTATCCAGCAACCAGGTTAAGTCGCCGCCGCTGGTGACCAGCCCCAACGACTGCGCCGCCGCCACTGCGGCGGGCTTGTTCACCAAAAAGCCCATCGAGACATTCGCCGCCGTGAGGGTTGACACATTGGTGCTGGATAGTGCCCCGGATTCACACTGTATGGTGACGGAGAACCCCGCACGGCTGGTACCGCCCTGACGCAACTGATTGGCGGTGATCAACGGCAGCATCACGACATTCGGAAAATCATCCACG
>NZ_JBPETA010000317.1:0-2100 GCF_051710365.1 Symbiopectobacterium sp.
CGTCCCCCGTCATTGCTGCGCAGGCGGGAATCTCTGACAGGCGAAACGCGTTCATTCTCACCGAGATCCCCGGCTTTCGCCGAGGATGACAAGGGCACAAAGTGGTTTTATCAGCAGTCTGAGGCTTATTTCAGCAACGCGCTGGCTTTTGCCACCACGTTATCCACCGTAAAGCCAAACACCTCGAACAGTTTTTCCGCCGGAGCCGATTCGCCGAAGCTCGTCATGCCCACTATCGCCCCGTTCAGGCCGACATACTTGTACCAGTAGTCTGCAATGCCCGCTTCGATCGCTACACGTGCGCTCACCGCTTTCGGCAGCACCGCTTCACGGTAGGCCGCATCCTGCTTGTCGAATGCATCGATGGACGGCATGGAAACCACACGTACCTTGTGACCCTGCGCGCTCAGCACGTCGTAAGCCGCCACTGCCAGTTCCACTTCTGAACCGGTAGCAATCAGGATCAGATCCGGTTGGCTGTCGCTGTCTTTCAGCACGTAAGCGCCTTTCGCCACATCCGCCAGTTGCTGCTCGGTGCGTGCCTGTTGTGCCAGGTTTTGACGCGACAGGATCAGCGCCGTCGGGCCATCCTTGCGCTCGATGGCGTATTTCCACGCCACCGCGGTTTCTACCTGATCCGCCGGACGCCAGGTGCTCATGTTCGGCGTCACGCGCAGGCTTGCCAGTTGCTCTACCGGCTGGTGCGTCGGGCCGTCTTCGCCCAGACCGATGGAGTCATGGGTATAGACGTAGATGCTGCGGATTTTCATCAGTGCGGCCATGCGTACCGCGTTACGGGCATATTCCACAAACATCAGGAAGGTCGCGGTATACGGCAGGAAGCCGCCGTACAGCGCCAGACCGTTGGCGATGGCGGTCATGCCGAATTCGCGCACCCCGTAGTGGATGTAGTTGCCCGCCGGGTCTTTATCCAGCGAAACCGAGCCGGACCAGATGGTCAGGTTGCTCGGTGCCAGGTCGGCAGAGCCGCCGAGGAATTCCGGCAGCAGTTTGCCGTAGGCTTCCAGCGCGTTCTGCGAGGCCTTGCGGCTGGCAATTTTCGCCGGGTTGGCTTGCAGGTCTTCAATGAATTTCTGGGCATCAGCCTGCCAGTTGGCCGGCAGGTCACCGACGGTACGGCGTTTGAATTCTGCAGCCAGTTCCGGATAGGCCCTGGCATAGGCGGCGAACGTCTCGCTCCAGGCGCTCTCTTTCTGCGCGCCAGCGGCTTTGGCATCCCAGGCGGCATAGATTTCAGCGGGGATTTCAAACGGCGGATATTTCCAGCCCAACTGTTCGCGTGAAGCGGCCACTTCGGCGTCACCCAGCGGCGCACCGTGGGAATCGTGAGTACCGGCCTTGTTCGGTGAGCCGAAACCAATCACGGTTTTGCACATCAGCAGGGACGGTTTGTCCGTCACCGCGCGCGCCTGTTCGATAGCGCGGGTGATGGCATCGGCGTCATGGCCGTCAACCCCACGCACCACGTGCCAGCCGTAGGCTTCGAAGCGTGCCGCGGTGTCATCGGTAAACCAGCCTTCCACGTGACCGTCAATGGAGATGCCGTTGTCGTCATAGAATGCCACCAGCTTGCCCAGCTTCAGGGTACCGGCCAGCGAACACACCTCGTGGGAGATGCCTTCCATCATGCAGCCATCACCCATGAATACGTAGGTGAAATGGTCAACGATATCGTGACCCGGACGGTTGAACTGCGCCGCCAGCGTGCGTTCTGCCAGCGCCATCCCGACCGCGTTGGCAATGCCCTGCCCGAGCGGGCCGGTGGTGGTTTCCACGCCGTCGGTGTAGCCGTACTCCGGGTGTCCCGGGGTTTTGGAATGCAGTTGGCGGAAGTTCTTGAGCTCTTCAATCGGCAGGTTGTAGCCGGTGAGGTGCAGCAGGTTGTAGATGAGCATGGAAGCGTGACCGTTGGAGAGGACGAAACGGTCGCGGTTGGCCCAGTGCGGGTTAGCCGGGTTGTGATTAAGGTAATCGTGCCACAGGACTTCGGCGATATCTGCCATACCCATGGGTGCGCCCGGGTGACCGGATTTGGCTTTTTGCACGCCATCCATGCTGAGTGCGCGGATGGCGTTGGCA
>NZ_JBPETA010000318.1:0-2099 GCF_051710365.1 Symbiopectobacterium sp.
CAGGAATTCGGTGTGGTCGCGGTCGAGTAGGTACTCAGTCTGCTGGCGATTCATGGAGTCCAGATAGATGTGCTCAAAACTGAGCGTATCTTCTCCCAGGTCAACGAGCATCTTTTCGATGTCTCGCGGCTTTGTTGAATAATAGGTAATCATGCTGTTTTTCTATGCCAGTTTTGGTAGAAAATGCTTGTCATCTTAGGTGTACAGTTTTCTCATGAGGCCTAACTGCATGATTTTGCGTTGCGAGGATCCGTCGTTTCACTTGGCTGCCAGCATAAAATCTATTTATTCAACAAAGCCTGTCTCGCTTGACGTTCTTATTGTTGCTTTTCTGTCAGCTCCGCAATCTCGCGGCTGGACATGGTTAAAACATGTTCAGATATTAAATTTTGCATGTAAAAATTCCTCGTGGTTAAACGATTGAGTGGAAATTTGACACGATACCGTAGCGGGAAAAGGGTTTAATTATGCCGGTTCGAGGCAGAAAGTTTGAGACAGCTTTGCCAGTCCCTTCGGTGTCACCAGCACCTGCTCGCGGATTTTGTCGGTGCCGTCGTCACAGGGGATAATGGATATTTTATGCTCGAGGTAGCCGGACTGGATTTTGCTCTGGTAGGCCATCCAGTTCTTTCCCCCAATACGGCGATAAATCCAGCCACGCTCACGGAGAAAGGCGAACAGGTCTTTGGGGCGTACCTGCAACTCCTTTGCAGCGTTGGTGATGCACATGCCGCCGTCAGATTTGGCGATGCGGTGCAGGGCTTTTACGTCGGGGGCCATCTCCTCTACCTTGCTTTCAAGAGCGATAACCTTTTCGGTGTAGGTAAGCAGAATACCGCGCATGGCTGCCGGGTCGTTGAGCATCTGAATGGGGTCTGCGGGGATGGCTAACTGTTTTTCCAGTTCACGCCAGCGCTTGGCGACTTTATGGCGAAGTTCGATGCTGTACCCCATGACAAGCGTCATCGTTAAGTCCTGGTCAAGCAAAAACTCCTGATAGACGCGTCCTTTGCTGTCTTTGTAATCAGCCGAAAAGTCGGCCGATTGAATATTGAGCGCCTCGAACATTTTGCGGCAGTCTTCCAGCACATGTTTATGCTGCTTTTCGGTCAGCACCGCAATCTCACGGCTGGACATGGTTAAAATATGTTCAGAAACTAAATTTTGCATGAGTAAACCTCTCACAAGTCAATGTGATTAATGGAACCCCGGCACGTTACCGGAGCGGGATGATTAGCTACCGAGCTTTTTAATCAGGTCGTCTTTGTGTATGACGAGATAGTCAGCTCGACGCGCGATTTCAAATAAGGTATCGAGACTGGCAACATATTCGTCATCAGCGATTGGCCGGGAGCTGATGACTTTATTATCTTGAAGGGTAAGTAGTATTTCGCTGGTTACGCCACTGACGGCAACTGTACCATTAAGCTGCTCTTCCATGCGGTTAAACTCCGCAATGTAAGCTTCTTTGAACGCTGCTGCTTTTTTGCCCGTAAAGCCCATGACGAGGAAGACGAAGCCGTCTTTGGTCATTTCATAAGCTTCAATTTCACGTTTGTCGAAGCCAGCCTTTACTTCCACTCCGACGGCGCAAAAGTTTGCTGTCGTAAAAGCTGCAGAGCATTCGAGAGATCTGATCTTTTTTAGTACATCTTTGTGCTGCTTTTCAAAATATTCAGCGACAGCAATAGACGTTGTAACGGCTTTACCGTTATGGATGGTAACTGTAGGTGTGGCAAGAGATGTATGAAGGGCCATGATAGCCTCCGATAGTGAACTAAACCTACCTCACCACCGTCGAGACCAATCTAGGGTGGTGAACTGAACGGAGTTGGTCTTACCGGGTTCACCTTCCGGCGAGCCTTGCGGCTCCCCCATCCAGCCCACCATTGAGATGTAGCTAGATTACGACATAAAAAAACACGCTCGCGGCGTGTCATTCTGTCGCGGTGAATCTCGGCGGGAGACCAATCCCGGCACCTGAATTTGCAGATGCAGAGTGACTATAGCGCATGGGTTCTCCTTGCGTCAATGGTGTGGTGGATTTCGATTGTTGGCCTGCACAAAATAGCTGTAGCCCTTGTGGAATGCGGGTTCTT
>NZ_JBPETA010000319.1:0-2099 GCF_051710365.1 Symbiopectobacterium sp.
TCAAGGTTACGGATGGTAACGTGGGGAGTACTCATGCTGATTGGTCTGCAAAAAGCAGTAATAAATTCAGAACTTCAGAATACCGTCAAGTCCCGAAAAAAGAAAAACCAGGTGCGGAATGACGGATGAAGAATTAACGCCTGACGAAAGACAATATTACAACCGATTAGACTCGTGGAGAAAGGAACGCTACCTAAATACTATTCCTATAGTCAGGGGGGTAATGGAAGCTGTAGACGCTGGCGAAAAAGGATTGCCTCACCCACGGATAATTAATTGGGAAGAAAAACGGGTGGCATGGGAAAATCGCGTGATATTAGCCGAAGAGAAGCGGATCGCAGCGGAAGCCAATAGAGTTTATGCCAAAGTAGAAATTGACCCATCTAAAGACGAACGCTTTAAGAATTACATAGGGCGTTACGGTGCTGTCAGAAGCGACTAATCGTTTGAATGCAGCGCCGAAAACTTGGTACGCTCTTTAATGAGCCTGTCTTTTATCCCCATAGGAGCACCTCATGATTGAAGTTGAAAACGTTAAAGTCCTTCTTCTTGAAGTTACAGACCTTGTATTTAGGTTAAACAAAGATGGAAGCGATACCATCACTTTAAAACCAGAGGCCGACAAGAAAGCCATCCTCGCGGAAATCGTGATTTTCGGTGACCGCCTGATAAAGAACCGCCACGCGCTGTAATTTACTCAGCATTGTGCAGGGACAAGTCACACGTCAGAGTCACATTTTGAGAATGGCAGCAATGATGCTGACGGCAGCGGCCACCATTAGTCCAAGCCGGATGGTCATCTGCATGCCAAGCGTCTCAAATTTATCATTAATTTTATCGAAACCAGCAGTCATATCCTTACGGACATCGGCTATCTCTGCGGACAGATCCTTACGCACATCGGCTATCTGCGCCTCAGTTTTCTCGAAGCGAGCCTGCATCTGAGCTTCATTCTTCTCGAAGCGAGCTTCCATATCTTTGCGAACATCGGCTATATCGCGCTTTACCTCGGCAATATCAGCCTTGGTAGCCACATCAGCCACCTCATGAGACTTGCGCACAACGAGCGAAATCGCCTTGGCTTGCTCACTGGTAAGCCCGGCTGTCTGAAGCTCTTCTGACGCCTGCAATGTATCAAATGCAACTTGGCCCATGGCGGATCCTCCTGTGTTAAGCCAAGTGTAAGCGATCTGACCGCCAAACTGCAAAATTTTACCCGTCAGAAAAAATTTTTAACTTAGAGAGCTATCGACTGAAGCAGAAGCGCAAAGCCGGGATTATCGCTGAGGCTAATCCTGAGTAAACAAGGTGGATCAATATTAAACCGTTGGCGGTGACGGTAAGTGGATCACTTTTTACCCGTTGTTGACAGATGGCAGCAGAGCAATATGCAAACCGTATTCAGGTAATTAATCTGGGGGGGTGATGAATGAAAAAAGTGTTTGAACTGGTGATGTTTACCCTGTTCTTTTCGAGTCTCTCGGGTGTCGTGCTTACGGCTGGCTTCTACTGCTTTATTGCCGTGGCGCATTTGCTATCGCGCCTGCTGTGGGGGACGCCTCTGTGATGAGTTTTGCAGAGAGGATTTTGAGAAAGCGGATAGGAACAAACTGCGCGGAGGTGGGGTGTGAGATCGAATCGTGAGGCCCGTTGGCTGCTGTACGTGCCGATCGCTGGATATGAAGTGATTCCAGTGCCTGTGCTTGAGAAAAAACACTGCTCGGTAGCTAATCTAATCCAGTAATTCCGCACCGGGATCGCGCCGGGGTTCCATTATCGTTTTAACCAACGAGGTATATCTGTATGCAAAATTTAACCATTGCACAAACATTAACCATGTCCAGCCGCTACGAGCGGTTTTTTTACGCCTGAATGAAGGAGATTGAAATGTCATACCGTTTAACTAAAGCCACCAAACAACACATTGCAGATATGGCTACACGTAAAAAATTCCAAGAGAAATGGAATGCAGCCGTCATTCCGCACCTGGTTTTTCTTTTTTCGGGACTTGACGGTATTCTGAAGTTCTGAATTTATTACTGCTTTTTGCAGACCAATCAGCATGAGTACTCCCCACGTTACCATCCGTAACCTTGATC
>NZ_JBPETA010000320.1:0-2082 GCF_051710365.1 Symbiopectobacterium sp.
ATCGGTGCTATGCTCGACATCGCTCAGTCCGGTTGATGATTTGGGATCTTTATCGATTGATCAGATCGCTCAACTCGGACTGAGTTCCCTTCAGGTGATCTACTATTCGGAACAGTTATTTAGGACAGTTAATGCTGAAACAGGGGGAATGGCAGCAGGCCTGCGATGCGTTTGCTGCGGCATTGGCGCTGCGCCCGGATGCCTTTGATTACGCTTGGCGCGCCGATGCCTTTGACCATCTGCGGCTGCCGGAGGAAGCGGCCCAGATGCGTCGCGAAGGGCTATTACTCACACTACAAACCCCGTCTTAATCGCGCTCCCCGCTGCCCCACATTCTGGGGCAGCGCTATCCCATCAGCGAAAGAGACACACTTTTATACCGTTACGCAATATACCCTAAATAATTCGAGTTGCAGGAAGGCGGCAAGTGAGTGAATCCCGATGAGCTTACTCAGGTAAGTGATTCGGGTGAGCAAGTGCAGCCAACGCACATGCAACTTGAAGTATGACGGGTATAAAATGAAACCAGTTTCATTTTGGATACTAAAAGGAGCAGCCCATGAGTACACGATTTCCTCCCGAATTCCTTTGGGGCGGTGCCACCGCCGCCAATCAAGTAGAAGGCGCATACGATGAAGCGGGCAAGGGACTGTCGATTGTGGATACCCTCCCAGGCGGCAAAGCACGCTTAGCCATCGTCGCGTCTGAATCCTTCGATTTTTCGCTGGATACCGCGCGTTATACTTACCCTAACCACAAGGGCATCGACCATTATCACCGTTTCAAGGAAGATATCGCGCTGTTCGCTGAAATGGGCTTCAAGTGTTACCGTTTTTCCATTGCCTGGACCCGTATTTACCCTAACGGCGTGGAACAAACGCCCAATGAAGCTGGTTTGGCACACTACGATGCGGTAATTGATAGCTGTCTCGCCCACGGCATTGAACCGGTTATCACGATTTCTCACTACGAACTGCCGCTGCATCTGGCCACCGTCTATGGCGGTTGGAAAAACCGCGCGCTGGTCGGTTTTTTCGAGCGTTTTTCTCGCACGGTGCTCGAGCGTTTCGGGCACAAGGTCAAATATTGGATGACCTTCAATGAGATCAACAGTGCTGCGCATTTTCCGATCATGAGCCAGGGGCTCGTCGTCAAAACGGGGGCCCGGGACCCACAGGCGAAATTTCAGGCATGGCATCACCAGTTTGTCGCCAGCAGTCTGGCAACCAAAATTGCCCGCGACGTCAATCCGAACATCCAGATGGGCTGCATGATTATTTATGCCACCACCTACGCCTACGACAGCAACCCGGTTAATCAGTTGGCGGCCATGCAACGCACGCAGTCCTTCAATTTCTATTGCGCCGATGTACAAGCCAACGGCAGATACCCCTACTATGCGCAACGATTGTGGGACTCGCTCGGCGTCACTTTAGCGATCGAACCCGGTGATCTTGAACTGCTGGCGAATAATACCGTCGATTACATCGGTTTCAGCTACTATATGTCGACCACCGTGAATGAAACCCACGCTGAGGGTGAAGATACCGAAGGCAATTTACTGGGAGGAACGCGCAACCCGTTTCTCGAGGCCAGCGAATGGGGATGGGAGATCGATCCAACCGGCCTACGCATCGCGCTGAACCAGCTTTATGACCGATACGGTAAGCCCCTGTTTGTGGTCGAAAACGGATTAGGTGCGATCGATAAACCCGACAGCAACCTCTACGTGGCGGACGATTACCGCATCAATTATCTGCGCCAGCATATTGAGGCGATGGCCGATGCCATTGCTGACGGTGTGACACTGATGGGCTATACCCCTTGGGGCTGTATCGATCTGGTCAGCATGTCGACTGGCGAAATGTCCAAGCGCTATGGCTTTATTTATGTTGATCTCGATGACACCCTCTCTGGCAGCGGCGATCGCCACAAGAAAAAATCTTTCTCATGGTATCAAACCGTCATTCCGCACCTGATTTTTCTTTTTTCGGGACTTGACGGTATTCTGAAGTTCTGAATTTATTACTGCTTTTTGCAGACCAATCAGCATGAGTACTCCCCACGTTACCATCCGTAACC
>NZ_JBPETA010000321.1:0-2064 GCF_051710365.1 Symbiopectobacterium sp.
ATTTTCTTCATCAGGCGATCGAACTGGCTGAGAGCTTCAGGGGTTTTGAGATTTTTGGCCAGTGCATTAGCCAGAGCCTGCAACTGTTTTTCGTCCATAAAGTAACCTGCTTTTGATGTTGGATTGAGCATATCAAAATCAGGCAATTACACAAATTTATGTACAGTCTCTGTAATTCCTTTTCTCATTTAGTAAAAATGTTGTATTGGTTTTATCTTGCTGCATGCTGCGCATTTATCGCGCGCGGCATCAGGATACCGCCGCGCCAGTGCAGCAGGGTTTGCAGCCGTTTCAGGCTGCGTTCACAGGCTTCAATCGCACGCGTGCCGCCCGCATTGTGGGGATAGACCTTGGAGACCAGAAATGCTTCGTCGCGCCGCCCGCGCAGTGCTGCACCCACCACGCTCTCCGCACCGCCGTCGGCGTACATTTCTGCGGTATCGATAAGCCTAAGTCCGAGATCAAGCCCCGCCTGCAAGGCTTTTATTTCACGCGCCTTCTCACTGGCCGCTTCCCCCATAAACCACGTGCCCTGCCCAACAGCGGGCAGCGTTGAACCATCAGGAAATCGAATCTGTCGGGTTGCCATCGCTATCCTCCTTGCATCCTGTTGAATAACCTAGCTGAGCCGTCGCGCGCCCTAAACGTGCAAAATGGGGTGAAATCACCCCATTATTGTGCGGCACTTGCCCTGTTTTAGCGCATCAGGTGTTAGAAGCGATAGCTCACACCCGCGCCAAACACCATGGTATAGCTGCGATCGACCAGCGGGCTCTCTTTCACTTCATCCGCCAGGCGCACATAGCGTCCGGTGGCCCATGCGCTCCAGCTATCGTTGATACGGTAGTTGGTGCTCAACTCGGCGTACGGCGACCAGTCACCATCCGGACTGTAAGCCCCTAACCCTGAGCGGGATGCCTCTTTGCCACTGATACCAAAGTAATAGCGGTTGAGTCTTTCGCTGCTCCAGGTCACACCGACGCCCGGCGTCAATGACCAGTCACCCAATTCGAAGCGATACAGGTAGGTGTTGTCCCACAGATAACCGTCGCTGTAGCCCAGAGTATCGGCCACCACAGAGGTGCGCAAAATCCCCCAGGACGCGGAGTGAGAATAGGCCAGACCCGCCATCAGCGTGCCACGGCGCTTATCCAGTTGCTTCATCTGCGCATCGTCGTTATCACTCGGTTTGAATCCCAGCGGAGAATAGAGTGCCGTTACCGACAGGCGGTTTTGTCCGTCATTCCACAGGTAATACCCCCCGCCCAGCCCGCGAAAATAAAAGTTGTCACTTTCATAGGTCACCATTGGCACCGGATACAGTGCGTTATCGCCCCCGCGATACGGGCTGATGGAACCTAAGACCCCTGCTCCCAATGAGAAATCCGCCGCAACTGCCGTTGTTGCCGCCAGCGACCCTGCCAACAGCAAAGAGGTATAAATCACAGATGATTTTTTCATAACGTTATTATTCCTAATTATTCCTATTACTGATATGAATTATCAAAATCGTATTTTGCTCATATCAATCATAATCGTTAAATGTACAAACCGCATGGCATTAAACCACATGCCGCACCTATCGTCATTTCAGATGAGCCAAAGGAATGAATGCCCAGTGGCTACCACCATTGTAGCGGCATAATTCGCAGAGTGATTTATTGAAATATCTTAAAAAGATGTTTTCACCAATGAGGAAATTTTGCAGATGCCAACTACGCTTAATGACAGGGAGATGAATGTTCCTGAGTTCGCGGGTTAGCGTAAGCGCGTTCACCAGCCTTCCGACCTCACCCTGTGTGGATGAAGGAAAACGCGCCTTGTCAGTGTAATAACATCCACACTGCTGCGAATTTGGCATAAGGGTTGCTGTATTCAGGGAAATCATCTGCCAGAGGGCTACACATCTATGGCCACATAAATAACGCCGCACATTATTTAACCCGTCATTCCGCACCTGATTTTTCTTTTTTCGGGACTTGACGGTATTCTGAAGTTCTGAATTTATTACTGCTTTTTGCAGACCAATCAGCATGAGTACTCCCCACGTTACCATCCGTAACC
>NZ_JBPETA010000322.1:0-2031 GCF_051710365.1 Symbiopectobacterium sp.
TAATTTTTCAATTTCGCGTTTAACTTTCCGACTGTTACCGCAACTGCGAATCGCTGTTGCCGTGTCAGTGGAGGCGCAGTATAGACACTTCTCGCGCCCTGACAAGGCCTAATTTCAATTTTATTTCCGAGTGCCTACTATTCAGCCAAAAAGCCACTAAAGCGGTAGTTTTTCCAACGATTCAAAGCCGAAACGCTGCAAAACGGGCCACAGGGTCGCCACTTTAGGAGTAATCGTCATGCAATAAGCCAGATTCTTTTCCGTGCTCAGAACTGGTGGCTGTTCCAGATTAGAGAGATGCCATGCGGTCCTTCTGGCGATTGCCGCCCCGGAATCCACAAGTCGCGTCCCGTTTGGTAGCACCAACTGTAACTCTTTAGCCAAAAGAGGGAAGTGCGTACAGCCAAGCACTACGGTATCCGGAGGCTCAGGCAATTTCAGCCAAGGGTGCAAAATTTGCTGCAACGCCAATAACGATACGTTATCCCCTTGCAACTTAGCTTCCGCCAGTTCCACCAACTCCGCCGACCCCAGCAGTAATATCTGGCAGTCCGTGGCAAAACGGGCAATCAGTTCGTGCGTGTAGGAGCGCTGTACCGTAGCACGCGTTGCCAGAACGCCGACGATGCCATTGCGTGTCAGCTTTGCGGCAGGCTTCACGGCAGGCACAACGCCGACTACCGGGAAGGTAAAACGCTCGCGCAGCGCGGGCAGTGAAATGGTGCTTGCGGTGTTACAGGCAATAACCACGGCAGCCAGTTGATGGCGCTGTTGTACCGCAGAAACGATTTGAACCACACGCTCAACGATAAAGTCTTGCGGCTTCTCACCGTAGGGGAACGCTTCATTATCGAAGGCGTAGATATAATGAAGATCCGGCAGCAACTGCCGAATCTCGTTATACACAGATAACCCCCCCACGCCGGAGTCAAACACCAAAACCGTGGGGCGGGCGGGCAGGTTAGAAGGTGTAGCTTCCGTTGAGATAGTACTCTCTTCCTGCCGTTTGATAGCCATATGCTGTCTCGTACTCTTTATCAAACAGGTTGGCGATTCTACCACGAACTGTGAGATGAGAGGTGACAGGATATGATACAGCGAGGTCCCAGAGACTTACGCCACCGAGTTTGACAGTTGGATTATCGAAAGTGGCGGTATAAACACCATAGTCTTTGTCGTAGCGGCTACCCAGATAGTGATAGGTCACGCCCCAATCCAAGTCATACACCTGCCAGTCCAACTGATATTTAACTTGTTGTTTTGAAAGGCGAGCCAGCGGCTCATCGGTAATGGCATTACGGGAATCAACATAGTCATAACTGATACAGTGGCCTAACAGGCCTGTATCAAACGCAGCTGTTGCTTCAATTCCTTTGATTTTTGCTTTGCCGATATTTTCATAAACGTAGCCCGTACTACTCGTTGCATCCATCAGGTTGTCGATATCGTTACGGTAACCGGAAATACGCCACGTGACGGGGCCACTGAGTCCTTCAACGCCGGTTTCCCACTGTTTGCTTTCTTCTGGCTGGAGGTCGCGGTTACTGTTATTTCGGCCATATAGCTGCACCATATTTGGCGCTTTAAATGCAGTGGCATAAGAAGCAATAACGCGGTAGCCTTCTATAAACTCCCAAGACGCGCCAGTTTGCCACGTGCTGTGCCAACCGAATTTCGAGTGTTCATCGCCACGTATAGCCCCCTCAAGCACAATAGAATCAAAACTTTGCTGACCTGTCAGATAAATACCAGTGTTGTTCTGGCTTTCTTCCCGATTCACATTGGTTGAATCCGGTTTGATGGTCTGATCTTGCCAATCAATACCAGCGCTCACCGTCCCTGTACCAAGTTGCAGCGTGTTGCCCCACTGCGCATTGTATTGCTGAGAATCGACTAATGTCCCACCGCTAAATAACTGTTCCGAATAGTAGATCACCTGAAGGGAACTCAGTCCGAGTTGAGCGATCTGATCAATCGATAAAGATCCCAAATCATCAACCGGACTGAGCGATGTCGAGCATAGCACCGATA
>NZ_JBPETA010000323.1:0-2004 GCF_051710365.1 Symbiopectobacterium sp.
TATCGGTGCTATGCTCGACATCGCTCAGTCCGGTTGATGATTTGGGATCTTTATCGATTGATCAGATCGCTCAACTCGGACTGAGTTCCCTTCAGGTGATCTACTATTCGGAACAGTTATTTAGCGGCAAAGATGAACGTCTGTATCAAATGAGGCTGCGATGAACCCCATCTGCACCCCTTAATGCGCCCCTATCCTTTACGGTAACTCACCGTATTAACGGGCACTTAATTTATTGACGATCTCGTATCGTGCGTTTATTTGCACGAGAGTTTTTATCATCTTAAAAATAATTAAAACACCCGCCAGCCGCAGTGGCACAATTATTTCGATCGACGTCATTGGCATTTGATTTTAATTAAGCAAAGCATCAATGTTAAACACATGGGGTCACGTATTCAATGTGTTGCTCAGCAATAAAAATAGTATTCATGCTCTATGTTCTCTTCATGCATTCAGGCTGGTTTTAAACACCTTTTTTGCATGCCAGACTATGTAGCAATACACTCATTGAATACGTGACCGAATTATCGGTAATCGAGAAGAACCAGATCCCGATAAACGCCACTAACATTGAGAACAGCGCCGGGTATTCATACGGATAAATAGGTGTGGCGTGACCAAGAATTTTCACCCAAATGGTGGGCCCGAGGATCATCAGCACGATGGCCGTCAGCAAACCTGCCCAACCGCCCAACATTGCCCCACGCGTGGTCAGCTTCGACCAGTACATCGAGATGATGATGATGGGGAAGTTACAGCTCGCCGCTATAGAGAAGGCCAGCCCCACCATAAAGGCAATGTTCTGTTTTTCAAACAAAATGCCCAGCCCGATAGCCACTACGCCCAGAGCGAGTACGGTGAGTTTTGATACTTTGAGTTCATCACGCTCCGTTGCCTGCCCTTTCTTGAAAACGTTGGCGTACAGATCGTGTGACACTGCCGACGCGCCCGCCAAGGTCAGCCCGGCCACTACGGCCAGAATGGTGGCGAACGCCACCGCGGAGATAAAGCCGAGGAAGAAGTTGCCGCCCACCGCATCGGCCAAATGCACCGCCGCCATATTATTGCCGCCAATCAGTGCGCCTGCGGCATCTTTAAAGGTCGGGTTGGCGCTGACCAGTACGATGGCACCGAAGCCGATAATAAAGGTCAGGAAATAAAAGTAGCCCATAAACCCCGTTGCATAAAACACGCTTTTACGTGCTTCGCGTGCATCGCTCACCGTAAAGAAACGCATCAGAATATGGGGTAAGCCCGCGGTACCGAACATCAGACCCAGCCCGAGCGACAGCGCCGAAATCGGGTCCGACACCAGTCCACCGGAGCTCATGATGGCAATGCCTTTCGGGTGGACCGCCGCCGCCGCTTTGAACAAGCCGTCGAAGCTGAAATTGACCGATTTCATCACCATGACTGCCATAAAGGTGGCACCAAACAGCAGCAGCACGGCTTTGATGATTTGTACCCAGGTGGTAGCGAGCATGCCGCCAAACAGCACATACATCACCATCAGAATACCGACCAGCACGACGGCAACGTGGTAGTTCAGGCCAAAGAGCAGTTCTATCAGTTTGCCTGCGCCGACCATCTGGGCGATGAGATACAACGCCACCACCACCAGCGAACCGCAGGCGGAGAGGGTACGAATCGGTTTTTGTTGCAAGCGGTAAGAGGCGACATCCGCGAAGGTATAGCGCCCAAGATTACGCAACCGTTCTGCAATGAGAAACAGGATGATGGGCCAGCCCACCAGGAAACCCAGTGAATAGATCAGCCCGTCGTAACCGGAGGTATACACCAGCGCTGAAATGCCGAGGAACGATGCGGCAGACATGTAGTCACCCGCAATCGCCAACCCGTTCTGAAAGCCGGTGATAGGCTTTGTTGAATAAATAGAAAGTTTGGGTAATCATCGGATCAGATCACCATAGTTGTTTCAAAATCAGGTCTCCATGGCAAAACAAAATTTTAAAATCACTAACTGGCCCTCCTATAACAAGG
>NZ_JBPETA010000324.1:0-1981 GCF_051710365.1 Symbiopectobacterium sp.
TGGGATTGTTAGTATGAATCATGAGAGTTACCTCGTGTTTTGTATAAGGATTGGACACCCATATCAAAACCGGTAACTCTCAACCTTGCAAGGTCCAGTGTCAGATCAAGTCGCGACTAATACATATGAAGTTCATAATTGGCGGCATTCACAGTAAACATCTCGATTTTTGCCTTTTCTTCTCTAAGTTTCACTGCGACCTCTCTCTCAGCCTGATAAAGGCCAGAGAGTTCCGCATTAAGCATCTGTAGTTCAGTTATTTTGTGATGCAAATCACCAACAGCTTTAGCAATCACACCATCATCGCGAGCTTCTTTAATTACTTTCAGTAAGTCATATGCCTGTTTTGCAGCCGTTAATCCAGAGAAAACGTCCATTTCAATCACTCTCTAACTGTAGGGGTGATTAGAGTTTATCCGATTTCTCGCTGTAGGGGTACACGAGAACCCTCGCCGCCTGAGAGGGTCACCAAAGCAGGCACTTAACACGGAGGCCACCATGCAAAAGCTCATTGACGAATTTGACCACCTGATAGAACCGGGGACGATTGTGACTGCAATCATCCTGTCGGGCGTAGTAGACGACTGCGTCGATATAATGCAAGAAAATGATAACCCTGACTTTTTCAGCGTCTATATCCGTGGCGTCGACGGCGTGCTACAGGCCATCGGCGACTTCTCCGACCGTGAGGACGCACTCGCTTATGCCGCGAGAATGGTTGAGAAATATCAGGCACAGATTACGGACAATACCCGGAAGTTATTAAACGATTGAGGAGCATGAAATAGCGTTATGGCAGATGATGTAGATATAGCCAGCCAAAACGAAGAAGCTTTCCGCCAACACCAAATTGCCCATCATCGAAAAGAGGAATTACCCGTTAATGGACGTTGCTATAATTGTGACGAGCCAACAGGGGGGCATTTCTGCTGTAAGGAATGCCGGGAAGATTGGGAGAAGCGAAAATATTTTGATAGCCAACGGAGGATTGAATGATGCAACTTAATAAACCTCATATCACGACCTTCAATCACCCTAATTTCGGTGGCATGGTCGCTGTCACCAACGGCAGCAATAATATTAATGATTCACGTTATTTGATGAGCATTGACATCCTCCCTTGTGATGACAATGAGACAAGAGTATATAAGTCAACTATTTTCTATCTGACAGAAGAAAATAAGTAGCTCAAAAAGCAGGTGAAAAAATTAACGTGTATCGATGACTGAAACACTTTCAGCATTCCCATCATCGCGCTTATCGCTGTAATCAGCATCCCCCCCATACTCAATAACGCCACCGATAGGTGGTTTTTTTACGCCTAATTTTTGGAATCCATCATGAAAAAAATTCTAAATTATGACCCAATCGAGGGTGTATTTACTTGGGCAGTGAAGCCAAATAGGAGAATAAGAATTGGCGATACTGCAGGAACTCTACACAAGCATGGTTATGTATATATCACCATCAATAAGAAACTGTACCGAGCGCACAGGCTTGCTTGGTTTTTCTTTTTTGGACGGTGGCCTGAAAAAGAAATAGACCACATAAATGGAGTCAAGAACGACAACAGAATATCCAATCTAAGGGAGGCCACAAGCTCTCAAAACCACCAAAACGAGAAGATACCCAAAAATAACAAGAGTGGAGTGAAGGGCGTATTCTGGAGTAAAAAACGAAAAAGATATTGCGCAAAATGCATGGTTAACCGTAGAGGTTTTTATATTGGCTCTTTTGTAGATGTGCCTGAGGCGGAAGAGGCAGTGAGAAATTTTAGAATAACTCATCACGGAGATTTCGCAAATCATGGCTAATTTGAATAGGAAATTTGAACTCACCGCCGAAGTGAAGGAGTTTTTCGGCATCATTAATACATCAATCTAAATCAAGGAAAGCCACGATGGAACTTGCTATCGCGGGCGCACCCATCGTGCGTCCTGAAATTAAATTTGACCCGATTCGGTCAATCGAACATCACCGC
>NZ_JBPETA010000325.1:0-1904 GCF_051710365.1 Symbiopectobacterium sp.
CATGGCGATGGTCAAAGCGCTTAACCGGATCACGCTATTAGGAATGCCGAACAGTATTCGCATCACGTAACAATCGACCCGATGGGGCACAGTCGTTACAAGTTCTGATTTATTCAACAAAGCCCAGGCCATTCGGAAAATCATGGAAGAAATGCCGCCTGAAATAACAGAGGACTGTTACGCAGAGGCTGAGCAATTGGCGGAGAAGTCTATCGAAAGGTTTCGTGACTCGCTCAGAAAGCATTGGCCCGACGCTTACACAGAGCAAGCCTGTGAATACATGGAAGACAGCGACGTTGATTATCAGGAAACAGAAAGCCACCGCATCTTTGACGCCATATTCCACCGTGTGAAGGTTGAGCGTGCTTTTTGGATTTATGACAGGCAGAACAGCAAGGAGGATGCAGCATGAGCACAGCATTAGCAACAATGGCTGGAAAACTGGCTGAACGCTTCGGCATGGCACCAGGCACCGAATTAATGAGCACGCTCAAGAATACGGCGTTCAAGGGTGGTGGCGTAACGGACGAGCAATTTACCGCCCTGCTTATTGTTGCCAACCAGTACGGACTCAACCCGTGGACAAAAGAAATTTATGCCTTTCCTGACAAGGGCGGGATTGTTCCGGTTGTTGGTGTCGATGGATGGGCGCGGATCATTAACGAACATCCGCAATTCGATGGCATGGAATTCAGCTACGATAAGGACGAGGGCGCATCGACTTGCAGGATTTACCGCAAAGATCGCAAACACCCCACTGTAGTAACCGAATACATGGGCGAGTGTAAGCGCAATACCCAGCCGTGGCAATCACACCCCACCCGCATGCTGCGCCACAAGTCACTTATTCAGTGTGCACGCATGGCATTTGGCTTCGCTGGCATTTACGACAGTGACGAAGCGGAGAGGATTATAGAAAACACGCCAGCAAGTGTTCTCGTCGGAAAGGAAACGGACGAGCGCCGCCCTGCACTCATTGCCAGGTGCGAAGAGGCGGCTCAGATGAGCATGGAAGTCTTCGCTGAAACATGGAAGAGCCTCACGCAGGAAGAGCGCCAGATTATCGGCAATGCAGAGAAGGAGCGCATCAAAAAAAGCATTCCCGTCGATGCAGAATATAGCGAGGTGGATCATGCAACAGCGCAGTGATGAATGGTTTTCCGCCCGTTGTGGCAACGTCACCGCCAGTCGCCTGTCTGACGTAATGGCTAAAACCAAATCGGGCTATTCCGCCAGCCGCCAGAACTACATGGCAGAGCTTATCTGCCAGCGCCTGACAGGAAAACCCGAGCCGGGTTACTCAAACGCCGCCATGCAGCGCGGCACTGAACTTGAACCGGTGGCGCGGGAGATGTACCTGCTTAACCAGTTTGACGCAGAAGTTACAGAAGTGGGATTTATTCCCCATCCAGAGATCGTAGGATTTGGCGCATCGCCTGACGGACTGGTAGGGTGCGATGGTCTGATTGAAATCAAGTGCCCCAATACATGGACGCATTTAGAGACCATCAAGACCGGTAAGCCGAAAAACCAATACCTCCTACAGATGCACGCCCAAATGATGTGTACGGGCAGGAAATGGTGTGATTTTGTCAGCTATGACGACAGGCTACCGCCAGACCTTGCCTATTACCAGTTGAGAATTCATCAGGAGGATAAGCTGGTTGCTGAAATAGAGGAGGCGTTAACGCAGTTCCTGGCTGAACTTGAAAGAGAACTTGAGGCTATCAGGAAATTATCCAGGGTAGCAGCATGAGTGCATGCACGTCGTCGGGCAGCCGTGCAATCAGGTTCAGCCTGACGCGGGAGGGGGGTTACTCAAAGTTGGAGGGTCGAGCAGGGATCGAACCCGCATCTTACGGTTGGGGAACACGTACGCTCTTCCACGCTAAGCTACCGACCCA
>NZ_JBPETA010000326.1:0-1889 GCF_051710365.1 Symbiopectobacterium sp.
GTTTTACCACCGGTTACGCAATTAAGGGACACAGCCTAGTATGAATCATGAGAGTTACCTCGTGTTTTGTATAAGGATTGGACACCCATATCAAAACCGGTAACTCTCAACCTTGCAAGGTCCAGTGTCAGATCAAGTCGCGACTAATACAAATTATAAATTATATAATGAAAATCAAAAATACTTTCTGCCTACATATCCTGATGGCGATCCTGGCTATCCTGTTCCTCAGCGTTCCCCCGCTGGTGAGGACCGCTGATCCAGAGCTGACATTCCAACCACTGATTAAATCAATGGAAGGAACGCAAGCAAAACATGGCGACTATTTCCCATGCTTTACAGGGAAATGCAATTTTCTTTATTGGCGCATCTGAGGTTTCTACTTCCGAAGATGAAAATTACGCCGTTTATAATTACTTCAATAACCAGTTACATCGTCCCTTAGTAGCTTATGGTGATAGTTACGTCGATAGCATCACGCATTTTTTACTGCTCTCGCGTTTTAAAAATGACATTAACGCCAATAGCAAAATTGTTCTGATGTTAGCACCTGATACTTTTTATTCTGAAGGTATTCCTCCGGCCATTTTTGCCAACAACTTCCCCTCATCAGTGTTTAATCCCTTGATGAAGGATATGTTGGCGCGCCCTTTGCTGGTCAAATACTTACGCAATATTGATAAAGAAGATATCAGCCACTTAACCTTCAGCCAGATGGAAATCTATGGCTGGTATCCGGAAATTATCTGGCAGGAAGTGAGTTATCTCTTTGCTAATTTCTGCGAGATGGTAAAAAACGAGTGGTTGGCAATGCTGAACATTACCCCACAACCGGCAAAGCCCTGGCCGGAACAACCCGTCAACCTCATCAATCCGGATTGGGATATGGCTTTGGCCCACGCGCGCGAACTCAACAAATCACGTCAGCAAAGCGCTGACACCCTATGGATGGATAAGTCGATTTTTGCCGACGATAACACGCCGGATGAGTGGGACAACGCGCCAGCAATACCCTCACAGTTGGAAGCTCTGCGGGCGACGGTCAAACTGTTGAAAGCGCGCAACGCCCAGTTTGTGGTGGTGGTTGATCCGATTAACCCCTGGGCGATTAAAAATTCAGAGAAATTCCAGGTAGTCGATCAACAGATCCGAACGATGCTGGAGCAACATCGGGTTCCCTATTTTGATATGTATGCCCAGCCCTATCAGAACGGCTGGAACTGGGATCGTCTGCATCCCACTGAACTGGCTTGGGTTGCCATAGACCGCTTTATTGCTGAGAGTTTTAAACGATGAAAACAGCCATTCGCCTTTTTTTCCTTTATTTCTTTCTGGCGGTCACCATTGTTGCGTGGACCTCTGTTGATGACAGCATGGATTTGAAAGTGCATTTCGAATACCAAAAATTCTGAAGGGTAAATGATGTACAGCTCCGGAACGTTTTTTTCCTTCTGTTTTCATCAGCTCTACTGTTTGCGCTGGTTAACCGCGTATTGCATTATCGGCTGACCTATTTGTCTGCTTTTTCTGTGCTGGCGGCATTTGGCTGGGCGTATATTTTCCAAGGGGATTACCTCATTCCCGTGGTGGTTTTTCTTGGGTTTTATTTCCTTGTCACATTAAAAGAAAAAGGCTGGTTAAAAACCTGGCAGGCCGTCAGTCTGACATTACTTCCTATGTTCCTGGTGAAATTAGATCTCAACAACCACTGGAACATGATTGGCTTGTCATTCATGACCTTCCGTGCCGTTGACGTGCTGCTTT
This sequence comes from Symbiopectobacterium sp., assembly GCF_051710365.1. NCBI lineage: Bacteria > Pseudomonadati > Pseudomonadota > Gammaproteobacteria > Enterobacterales > Enterobacteriaceae > Symbiopectobacterium > Symbiopectobacterium sp. The sequence continues at coordinate 1,765 of NZ_JBPETA010000326.1, forward strand.
AGGCTTTGTTGAATAAATCAGAACTTGTAACGACTGTGCCCCATCGGGTCGATTGTTACGTGATGCGAATACTGTTCGGCATTCCTAATAGCGTGATCCGGTTAAGCGCTTTGACCATCGCCATG
>NZ_JBPETA010000327.1:0-1879 GCF_051710365.1 Symbiopectobacterium sp.
TTGCAATACTCAGTTCATCGCACAGTGCAGCGACGAGACCTAAGTGATCAAGGTTACGGATGGTAACGTGGGGAGTACTCATGCTGATTGGTCTGCAAAAAGCAGTAATAAATTCAGAACTTCAGAGCGCGTTTACTGCGCGAGAAACTTGAGGCGTTGCTGCCTGCCAGTTTGGGTGATATGGCCCGGGTTGCGGGGGAATGGCGCGATCGGGTCAAAGAGCGGTTTCATTCGATGCGTGCGCGTCGTCAGTTTTGGGAGCGGCTGTTTAATAGCTCTTTTGCTGACCAGATCGCCGCCGGGCAACAGAAAGTGGCAGAAGAAACCCTGCGCCAGCAGTTGGATCAACTGCAGCAGGTGCAGGGGGATGTGGCGCTGGTGGGGGCCGGGCCGGGAGACGCCAGTTTGTTGACCCTGCGTGGTTTACAACTGATCCAATTGGCGGATGTGGTGCTCTATGACCATCTGGTGAGCCCGGAGGTACTGGAGCTGGTGCGCCGCGATGCGGAGAAAATCTGTGTTGGCAAGCGCGCTTCCGCGCACTCATTGCCGCAGGGGGAGATCAACCGTCTGCTGTTTACGCTGGCATCGAGCGGTAAACGCGTGGTGCGCCTGAAAGGCTGCGATCCATTCATCTTTGGGCGCGGCGGTGAGGAAGTGCAATACCTGGCAAAAGCCGGGGTTCCCTTCCAAATTGTACCGGGGATCACTGCGGCTGCGGGCGTTACCGCCTATGCCGGCATCCCGCTTACCCACCGCGATTACGCGCAAAGCGTGCTGTTTATTACCGGGCACTGCCGTCCCGACGGTGAAGCGCTCGATTGGTCCACGCTGGCGCGCGGGCGCCAGACGCTCGCTATCTATATGGGTACGGTGAAAGCGGCGGAAATCAGCCAGCAACTGATCGCCCATGGGCGTGCGCCGGATACGCCGGTGGCGGTGATTAGCCGTGGTACACGAGCGGATCAGTCCGTGAACATCGGCACGCTGGCGCAGTTGGAGACCTTGGCACATCAGGCTCCGACGCCGGCATTATTGGTGATTGGCGAGGTGGTTGCACTGCACCATCAACTCGCCTGGTTTGGTCTACAGGCGCAGGAGACCGGGCAAACCGGACGTTCTGCGCTCGTGAATTTGGCTTGAGGAAGGGTTATGGACGAGAAACGACTGACGCATCTGCGACAGCTTGAAGCGGAAAGCATACATATCATTCGCGAAGTGGCGGCAGAATTCAGTAATCCGGTGATGATGTACTCCATTGGCAAAGATTCTTCCGTCATGCTGCATCTGGCGCGCAAGGCGTTCTATCCCGGTACGTTGCCGTTTCCGCTGCTGCATGTGGATACCGGATGGAAGTTTCGCGAGATGTACACTTTTCGCGATCGCACAGCCAAAGCCTATGGTTGTGAACTGCTGGTGCACCGTAACCCCCAGGGCGAGGCGTTAGGGATTAACCCGTTTGTACACGGCAGCGCCAAACATACCGACATCATGAAAACCGAAGGGTTGAAGCAAGCTCTGGATAAATACGGCTTTGATGCTGCATTCGGCGGTGCACGGCGTGATGAGGAGAAATCCCGCGCCAAAGAGCGTATCTACTCCTTCCGCGACCGTTTTCATCGCTGGGACTCGAAAAATCAGCGCCCAGAGCTGTGGCATAACTACAACGGTCAGATTAACAAAGGGGAAAGTATTCGCGTGTTCCCGCTCTCCAACTGGACGGAGCTGGATATCTGGCAATACATCTACCTGGAACCGTCATTCCGCACCTGATTTTTCTTTTTTCGGGACTTGACGGTATTCTGAAGTTCTGAATTTATTACTGCTTTTTGCAGACCAATCAGCATGAGTACTCCCCACGTTACCATCCGTAACCTTG
>NZ_JBPETA010000328.1:0-1878 GCF_051710365.1 Symbiopectobacterium sp.
AGAAGGCTTATCGATATCCTCGAGCAGCAACGCAAACCTCTACGACCTGCCCCAGCACCTTAATCAAGACTGTTACAGCCTGAAATCACCTGCATCACTGCACACCCTGTCTGCAACCTTCACTGTACCGTTTCTGAGATTCACAAATTCCCCCACCCGCTCGCCGTCATGACGAACAGCGCAGCGGCCTGATTTTAGCAGAGGTCAATTATGGCATACATCACCTTATCCGAGTGGAACCGGCGGCAACCCCGTCCGCGTTGTATGGAAACCGTCAGGCGATTGGTCAGGAACGGAATGATTTTTCCCGCACCGATACGAGATGGGCGCGAGTATCTGGTTGAGGAAAACGCCTGCAAGCTTACCCAGAATAAAAATCTTAGCTCATCAGGTTACCTTCATCCCGCCCTGTTATCGAGGATAAGACATGGCACGCCGGAGAAGTCATAAGAACCGCGACTTGCCGCCAAACCTGCAACCCCGTAATGGCGGCTATTTTTGCTACCGTGACCCGCGCACCGGAAAAGAGTATGGCCTGGGCCGCCATCGACAGGAGGCCATTACGCAAGCCATCGCAGCCAATATGGCGATTTATGGCTCATCAAAACAATCACCACTCGTTGACCGCATCAACGGAACGCAGACGACGACCGTTAGTCAATGGTCTGAACGTTATCTGACGATACTCGGAGGCCGGAAACTCAAGCCGACAACGATGAACACGTACAATAAATACCTGAAAGCAGTTAACGCCCATTTAGGCGAGTTTGCTATTCAGAAAGTAGAAACCAAAGAGATCGCCTCGTTCCTTAATCAGTGGGTAAACGCAGGAAAAGTCACCATGGCAAACCGCATCAGAGCATTGCTACTTGACTTGTTTCGTGAGGCCATTGCAGAGGGGCTACTCAAAAGCAATCCAGTCGAGGTTACGCGTAATCAGCGGGTGGACATTCAGAGGGAGCGTATAACGCTGGATGAGTGGAAGCTCATACGCAAGGCTGCGGATTCATTACCCGCATGGGTTGGACCCTGTCTTGATCTTGCCCTGGTGACCGGCCAACGTTTGGGCGATATACGGGCGCTACGCTGGGAGGATTTCAAAGACGGACGCCTTTACATCAAGCAGGCGAAAACAGGCATGGTGCTTGCCTTCTCCGAGACAATCCGCATCGACTGCCTCAATTTATGCCTTTCCGATGTACTGAACCAGTTCAGTGGATTAAACAACGGGGTAACGCATATCGTCGCAGACGCTAAACACCAGCAATTTGCCGCAAAAACGGTATCTACCGCTTTTTTGAAGGCGCGTCGTATATCAGGATTAATCTGGGAACGTAACCCTCCCTCATTTTATGAAATCAGAAGTTTGTCAGCGCGACTTTACACCGATGAGAAAGGGAAGGATTATGCGCAAAAATTGCTAGGACATAAGTCCTCAGAGATGACCGATAAGTATCGCGATGTAAGAGGGGCAGAGTGGGCTGAGATTGAATAATTTCGACTGAATTTCGAGTAATTTCGATCGATTGCTTGTAACCATTTGAATAAAAAGGACTATATTTTAATGCTGCTGTTGGACTGACACCGGAGGCCTAAATTGATAAAATATTAATTATCATATAATTACACCAGATTGGCGCTCAAAAGATAGGCGACAAAACACAACAAAGCACGACAATACACAACGTTTTTATCAATAATTTACAGCTCATTTCGACCTGCCGACTCCCTTCCTTAGGCGTGACAAATCACATTCACACCGCATTTTTACGCCATAACACGGCACATTACGTCACAAATCTGTACAGTGCGGCACGTGGGCGGCACAAGACAACCCCATCAGTTTAAAAATCGAGTCAACGAAACCCTGTAACGCCC
>NZ_JBPETA010000329.1:0-1866 GCF_051710365.1 Symbiopectobacterium sp.
ATGCGTTATGCACCGATGTTTCGCGTCAGGTGGTGTGGACAGATAAACCGCGCCTGCTGCTGGACTGGAAGGCGCTGTTTGTCTCGGGACATGCCATCGCTACCGGCAGGCCGGGGGAGGTGGTTACGGGGCTGGAGGGGGAGTTTTGCAGCATCCGCGAGAGCACGGCTCAGATGGGCGTAAAGCGCATGAACAGTTTGATTCAGTACGCCCAGGCCTGGTCGGTCGGCAACGGGGTCAGGCTGCGCGAGGTGCGTTATTCAGGGGATTATTTCGGGAGAGTCGGATGACACTAAAATCACACACCAGACCAGAGCACAAGGACATATGGCGAACACCGCCCGAGGTCTTCCAGGCGCTGGATGGGGAGTTTGGCTTCTACCTCGATGCCGCCGCTGACCACGACAATCCCCTGTGCCGTCTGTATCTGACGCAAGAGGATGATGCCCTGGCCTGTGACTGGAGTAGCAACGGAGCCATATTCTGCAATCCCCCGTACAGCAATATCCGCCCCTGGGTTGATAAAGCTGCTGAGCAGAGCCGCAAGCAGAATAAAACGGTCGTTATGCTGCTGCCTGCTGATACCTCGACGGGATGGTTCGCACAGGCACAGAAAACGGTTGATGAGGTGCGCTTCATCACCGAAGGCCGATTGTCGTTTATCAGCGCTGAAACGGGCAAAAAAGGCAAGGCGGGTAACAGCAAGGGCAGCGTGTTGTTCATCTGGCGACCGTGGCGCACAACCCCTAAAGGGATGACCACGGTAAGTAAACACGTGATGATGAGTCGAATGAGGGGGGAGGTATGGCGCTAAAACGCGATAAGCATGACGCGGTATTTTCCGAGCTTGTGCGCGAGAGGACCAACTGGCAGTGCGATTATTGCGGTAACTATTTTCATCACGACCACGGCCATCTCCATTGTTCCCATTTCAAGTACCGCCGACACAAGGCAACCCGATACCATCCCTTCAATGCTTTTGCTCATTGCGTCGGCTGCCACCGTAAGTTGGGTGAAGACCCGTATGAGTTCACGATGCACGCCAACATCACTTATGGGGAGATGGTAATTGACCGCGTGGCGCATCTGGCAGCAGTGCCGGTGCGGTTAAAGCCGTGGCAGATGGATGAGATTTATCAGCACATGAAAACTGAGCTCAAGCGGCTGCGGGAATTACGGGCTGGCGGCAACCTCTGGCGAGTCGAGTTCACGCTACCACCCTGGTATCAGGAGGGCATTACCTATCGCATGGGGGAAGCGGCATGAGACAGCGTGTGCGACTGACGGCGGGAGATATTCCGCTTATTCGGGCACTTCTGGCCTCCGGTATGCCGGTGGCTGAGGTGGCGAGGAAATTCGAGACCAGCAAGCAGCATATCTACAGCATCAGGAACGGCAAAAACTGGGGGGCGGTGAAATGAGAGATATTCGATACCTGTTGACGGCATGGGGAAACTGGAGCGGCTCATGCATTGGCACCGAGTACAAGGCGGCATGGCCCCTCGTCACGGCCAGCAGCGATATCCGGCCCATGCTGTCTGATGCCGATGGTGAGATAATTGACCGTGCGGTAGGGCGGCTCAAGCACTTTGACCCGCTGGGCTACGATATCGTGGTGGCGTATTACAAAGGCAAGGCGTCGTGCAGGGCTATAGGGCGAGAATTGGGACGAAAACATGAATATGTCTCTGCATATCTCTCTCGTTCTGAAGCCTATATTGCAGGTCGTGTGGCTGAGATTTTGGAGGCAGCTTGACAACACAAGCAGCTATCGGGATACTGAAGGCACTGAATACATAAGCGGTCTTCTGCACCCGATAGCCATGCGGCTTTTTTATGCCCGTAAAACGGCGTAATCACATCCGA
>NZ_JBPETA010000330.1:0-1861 GCF_051710365.1 Symbiopectobacterium sp.
GCCAATGGCAACATTACTTGATGGTAAACGGGTCTGGGCAGAAAAAAATCTGAACCAGATTTAATCTGACAGACACCTGTATAAATAACCGGTAACTGTCAGATCAGGTCTGAGCTAGTACAAATAATCATTTAACAGAGAGAGTCGCTGCCATGGATCGTATTGTTGTCTCTTCCAGACAGGAAAGCTCACTGCTCAGCACGCACAAGGTGCTGCGTAACACGTATTTCCTTTTATCACTTACTCTGGGTTTTTCCGCGCTCACCGCAACCGTCAGTACCGTGCTAAACCTCCCCGCGCCTGGCTTGTTGTTGATGCTGATAGGGTTTTACGGACTGATGTTTTTGACCCACAAACTCGCTAATAGTCCAGCAGGTATTCTGGCAGCATTTGCGCTCACTGGTTTTATGGGGTACACGTTGGGCCCGATTCTGAGCTCACTGATTGCCTCCGGCGCCTCTGACATTATCATGCTTGCATTGGGCGGCACGGCCCTGGTTTTTTTCTGCTGCTCAGCCTATGTTCTGACAACGCGCAAGGATATGTCATTCCTGTCCGGGATGATGATGGCGGGATTTGTTGTTCTGATCGTCGGGGTAATTGCCAATCTGTTCCTGCAACTTCCTGCGTTGCATCTTGCGTTGAGCTGCTTGTTCATTCTGTTCTCTGCCGGTGCCATTCTCTGGGAAACCAGCAACATCATTCACGGTGGTGAAACGAATTATATATTCGCGCCACGGTCAGCCTCTACGTTTCCATTTATAACCTGTTCGTGAGCTTGTTGAGTATTTTAGGCATCATGCGCAACGACTAACCAGATTGAAGCTTCTGCCTTTATCATTGCACTGATGTAACGGCCCGAGTTTGGCGTGTCTGCCGCTCAGGCCTTTTTATTCCCCCTTCTACCCCATTCTTCCGACTGAATTTCTTTGCTACACTTCGCTTAAAACAGGGGTTACGAGGCACTATGTTGGAGTTTGAAGGGCGTTTTATAGAAACGGATGCACAGGGATACCTGCTCAACAGCGCTGATTGGAATGAGTCCCTCGCACCGCTACTGGCAAAGCAAGAAGATATCGCGTTAACGGATGCGCATTGGGAAGTAGTGCGCTTTGTTCGCCACTTCTATCTGGAGTTCAACACCTCCCCGGCGATTCGCATGCTGGTAAAAGCGATGGCACAAAAGTACGGCGAAGAAAAAGGTAATAGCCGCTACCTGTATCGACTCTTCCCGAAAGGCCCAGCCAAACAGGCAACCAAAATTGCAGGGCTACCTAAGCCGGTAAAATGTATCTGATATTCGGCTAATAGCGGATTGAAAAACATCGCCACCTTGCGCGTCTGCGTCTCTAACGCACTTTTAAAGGCACCGGGCAGGATGATGTCGCCGTCTGAGTCGATGTCGATATTGTTAAAGACCGAGGCGTAACCCTCGAAAATGCCCTGCGAACCATCACCGGCAAATTTGATCTCGGTTTGGTCAAAGGAGAGCGTCTTGTTAATGTCTGGCATTATTGACCCCATAAAAAACTAAACCCCGCTGGCGCGAGGTTGTTGGTTGCTGGTTCCCAGTTCAGTGATAGGCACATATTGCGCCTGACGCATGGCAACATCCCCCCCGGGTAATGGCGGGAAGTTATCCAGTCGGCGCATTTCGTTGATGGTGCGGAGTCCGGCTTCTCCCATCGATTTCATAAACGCAGCGCGTGATGCTGAATCACCGCGCAACAGGCCATCAACCGTCATTCCGCACCTACTTTAAGAATAAATTCGACGGTATCGCTCGCCGAGAACATCAACGATGGTCTTGTGAACAGAATTGAGGTTGGATACTTGTGGTGGTCTGTCACCAATACTGAAC
>NZ_JBPETA010000331.1:0-1839 GCF_051710365.1 Symbiopectobacterium sp.
TTCAGTATTGGTGACAGACCACCACAAGTATCCAACCTCAATTCTGTTCACAAGACCATCGTTGATGTTCTCGGCGAGCGATACCGTCGAATTTATTCTTAAAGTAGGTGCGGAATGACGGTTGTAAAATCCGTATTATTCAAATAGTAAAACATCCCTTTAATAATGGTTTAGGTTAGCTGATGTACTATTTCAATAGGCTGTATCTTGTATATATACAGTAATCAAGACTAAAACCTACTGAAAGGAATGGATATGAAAGTTTCAATGATTGTTACCACTTTGGCTCTGGCTGGCTTTAGTTTTGCTGCAAATGCATCGATGCCTGATAATATAGCGGTATATGCTACAGCACAATCTAACGGCTCAATCTCCGTTGGGAATAAACTTGCTTATACCAAAAGTTTCGACGTGACCGTGGTTAAGCTATTTGGTGATGACGTCGATTTGTCTAAGCTGTGCTTAAAGGCGTACTCCCCTGATAATGAAATGTTCAGGCTTGATACAGTGGATGAGGAATTGACCACCGGTATCTTGAAAGAAGGCAAGTCTGTCAAAGGCATTGCCATGTTTGCTTCTGAAAACGCTGCTGTGCTCGATGCGGCTGTTGTGAAAATAACTGATGATTGTAAATAATTCGCGATGACGATTGTGTAAGAATCCCACTTAACTAAACCATCACCCCATCTTGTTATTATAAGTGGGTGGTGGTTTCAACTAACATTTAAGTTTTAATGTGAGGGCCATTATAACTTTCACTTGTTTGCAAATTGATTATTGTTGATTTTTCTTTTACCTATAGTTTGTTATTCTTTAAGTCAATTTCCATTCCACCATTCAAACTGGTAATTTTTTCTAAAATTGTCGTGATATTATTGTTGTTTAATTTTAAATGAGTAATGGTTTGTGGTAAGTTATCGGGAAAAATTTCTATTTTATTAAAACTAAAATCTGTAATGCGAATGTCTTTTGGTAAGCGGTCAGGAATGCAAGTCAATTCATTATTGCTTGATTGAAGGTTGTCAAGGGATTGGGGTAACCTATCAGGGAGTTTGTTTAATTTGTTATGATGCACAATCAGAAAATCGATAGAGTCAGGTAGCTTGTCGGGCAGCTTAGTTAGTTTGTTATAACTTACGTCAAAAATCTCAAGAAAATCTGGTAACTCATTGGGAAGAAGGGTTAATTTGTTATGGCTTGTGTCTAAAACCTTAACTGAATCTGGTAGTTTTCTAGGCAAAGCAGTTAATTTGTTATGACTTACATTTAAAGATCTAATAGAATTTGGCAAATCATCCGGTAATTCAGTTACTAAATTATTACTTATATCTAAAAATTCTATAAAATTAGGTAAATGGCTAGGTATTGTGTTTAGTCTATTATTTTTAATAGTAAGCATGTTAACTATCCTGTCCTATTAATTGGTTTTTACAATGTTCTCCTAAAGAAAGAGATTTGTGATATCAAATAATAGGAATTACGGTGAAATGTGTATAGATGCCAGAGCGTGAGGAACCTAAATTGAAAGTGATAGGTAAGACTATTTACTGCAACACCTTTTCTCATGCAGGAGATTATTGCCGTTCGGCGTTATGCCAAGCTTGTTCTAGCTAAAGATAGCTATGTGAATTTACACCGAATACATAATTTAGGGCCGATTTCGGGCATTTTCGGGCGGAGTCAAGAAAACATATACAATCAAAGAGTTAAAACCGTCATTCCGCACCTACTTTAAGAATAAATTCGACGGTATCGCTCGCCGAGAACATCAACGAGGCTTTGTTGAATAAATAGAAAGTTTGGGTAATCATCGGAACAGATCACCATAGTTGTTTCAAA
>NZ_JBPETA010000332.1:0-1833 GCF_051710365.1 Symbiopectobacterium sp.
ATGGCGATGGTCAAAGCGCTTAACCGGATCACGCTATTAGGAATGCCGAACAGTATTCGCATCACGTAACAATCGACCCGATGGGGCACAGTCGTTACAAGTTCTGATTTATTCAACAAAGCCCCTGCCACTGCAACTCTCAGCCGTTTGCGTGTTTTATTTGATGTTACATACAGGTTTTACCTGGCTGGAAGGGATGATCAGTCAGGTCGGCAGTAAAACGTTGGGAATTTATCTGGTGCACAATATCTTCGTCATAGAGATTAACAACACCGCGCTTTATGATCGACTGTACCCGATGTTCAGCTTTTTGTCCGTCTATGGTTTTATCGTTCTCTATGGCGCGTTGACCTTTGCGCTGTCATACCTGATTTGCTGTCTGTTGAGCCGGTTGTGCTGGATAAACCGGATAATTAGCCTGTAGGGGCGAAGGGTCGCCCCAGTGACCTTGAGCTTATACGCGATCGCGCTTGTGTTGCACCTTTTTACGAATGCGCTGTTTGTCCTGCTCGGAAAGAAACGCGACGGCTAATCCATTGCGCTGAGCCTGACGAATTTCATCGGTGGTTAGGCCAGCCTGTGGGGCGGCAGTGAGATATTCGTGCGTTATTTCGATACCTTGCACCGCTGGATCGTCAGTATTAATGGTTGCGGGGATACCGTGACGCAGAAAATGGGGTAGAGGGTGTTCTGCTAACGACATGACGGTACTGGTTTGAATATTTGACGTCAGACAGGATTCAATGGCGATCTGTTGCTGCGCCATATGTGTCATCAGCGTTTTATCCACAATGGCCGCTACGCCGTGACCAATGCGCTCTGCACCCAATTGCCGAATAGCCTGCCAGATACTTTCGGCATCCGCTGCTTCACCGGCATGAACCGTAATATTCCAACCGTTATCACGTGCCTGACGAAAATGCGAAGTAAAGAGGCCGCCCGGAAAGCCCAGTTCATCCCCAGCGAGATCGAGTGCCACGATCTTGTCGCGGCAGGCTTGCAGGGCGTTCAGCTCTTTCTGGCACGCCTCAGATCCAAAAGTACGGCTCATGATACCAATCAGTTGGATATCGGTGTCGTAATCGCGACAGCCTGCCTGTATACCATCAATAACCGCCTCGACCACGCCTTGCAGCGGAAGTGCATGGCGCTGTGCCATATAATAGGGTGAGAATCGCAGCTCGGTGTAATCAAGACCGGCGCGCACCGCATCTTCCACGTTTTCATAAGCAACACGGCGGCAGGCATCGAGAGAACCGAGCACGGCCACTCCCCAATCCAGTTTTTTCAGATTGAAGGATCGATCATAATGGCTTCTTTCGCTCCGCGCACCAAGGCGCGTTGAGCCGTCAAATTATTAAGGTACTGTTTAGTATAAACAATAGGGCATGGAATACCATTGCCGATTACACTAATGGGCGATTTCTGCCTTGCTACGCACCAGACGAGGGATCACTCGCACATAGCAGGATTCCGTGATCAGTTCGATCACGGTTTGTGCAACCAGGATCGCCGGCAGTACCGGCATAGAGCCGGGGATCGATAAGGCCAGCGGCAGGATCACTAACGAATTACGTGTGGCACGGCACGCCGGCTGGCGGTGTTCAAGCCAAACAAGCGTGCCGTCGACGCGCCGATACAAGGCGCAGCAACGGCAAACAGCAGGTAAAACGGTAGCGCCTGACGTACCGGGCCGATCGCCAGTTCTAGGCTGTGTCCCTTAATTGCGTAACCGGTGGTAAAACACGCGGATGCAGCCCAGTTTCACCATTGCTAAATAGCTGTTCCTAATACCGCTACACTTTTGCCTGTCCATGTTTTCCACTGGGAAAC
>NZ_JBPETA010000333.1:0-1823 GCF_051710365.1 Symbiopectobacterium sp.
CGGGTTGTGATTAAGGTAATCGTGCCACAGGACTTCGGCGATATCTGCCATACCCATGGGTGCGCCCGGGTGACCGGATTTGGCTTTTTGCACGCCATCCATGCTGAGTGCGCGGATGGCGTTGGCAAGTTCTTTACGAGAGGACATGCTTTACTCCAGATCGGATTGAACAGATGTCTTGCCAAACATACGTTTAATAATCAATACGTTATCCAGGAAGACCAAAGAGAGATGGCTATAAATGTACATGAAAATGCGGGCGATTGCACATGGAACCATTGGCGAAATAAGAGGATTTCATGGCTATTTTGCGCCAAACAGGATTTTAACTATCATACATGCAACAAAGCCTACTGAAAGTGCGAGTGAATTCGCCGTTTTCCGATATTAAGACCATTCGCTTTCCTCTATTTTGAAACCGAGTTTCATAATAGTGGTCGATAAAAAAGAACATCTTTATCTGCCTTTTCGTAAGCAGAACCTGAATTTGTCTGAAAACCAGTGAGGAAAATAAAAGTATGAGGATCAGAACACCGCTGTTAGCTCTGACTATCACCAGCCTGCTGAGCGGCTGCCAAAACCTGGATAACAATACCCTGATGCAATCTGGAGTGCAGGCTTTTCAGGCAGCAACACTGAGTGACGCGCAAGTCAAAACGCTCAGCGAACAGTCTTGTGCACAAATGGATAAAGAGGCCAACATCGCTCCTGCCGACAGCAGCTATACGAAACGACTGAACAACATCGCTGATGCCCTTGGGCACGATATCAATGGCACTCCCGCCAACTAAGGTGTACCTGACTAAAGACGTGAACGCCTGGGCAATGGCCAATGGCTGCATTCGCGTCTACAGCGGGCTAATGGATATCATGACGGACAATGAAGTCGAAGGCGTGCTTGGGCATGAAATGGGGCATGTGGCCTTGGGCCACAGCCGTAAAGCGATGCAGGTGGCCTATGCCACCAGCGCGGCCCGCACTGCCGTCGCCTCGGCAGGCAGCGTAGCGACCTCGTTATCGCAATCCCAGTTGGCTGATATGGGAGAACAATTGGTTAATGCCCAGTTTTCTCAAACGCAAGAGCGTCAGGCTGACGACTACTCTTTCGACTTGTTAAAACGGCGCGGCATCGACCAACAAGGGTTAGCCAGCAGCTTTGAAAAATTGGCCAAACTGGATGCGGGCCGACAAAGCAGCATGTTTGATTCACACCCTGCCGCCGAAGAACGCGCACAACACATTCGCGATCGTATCGCCGCAGGCAAGTAACCCAACCGATACTCTCACCGCAGCGAGGTATCACATCGGTACGTCGCTGCAATTATCTGCTGAAGGGATTACTCCCCCGTTATTTATTTTTCCTCAACAGGTAGCCCATTTAGTTTACAGAGACAATTCATAATAACGGTGTCGCATCCTCTAACGGCATAATAAATAAAATATTTTCATCTTTATCAACGCCCCCGTTATCACTTAAATAAATAAAATTAATTAATAATTATATTTCAATCAATTATAGTAATTTCACCAACACCTATTAATTCAATAGCGTAACACGCTGTATTTTCGATACATTATATTTTTTAATAGGATAATTCCCTAAATTTGATATGATAGTTATGCGAGAGTTGTAAAAATTTGTCAATTTTATCATTGAGATAGGATGATTATTTTCATTAGTCCTATTTTTGAGATAGTGGATCCGTCATTCCGCACCTACTTTAAGAATAAATTCGACGGTATCGCTCGCCGAGAACATCAACGATGGTCTTGTGAATAGAATTGAGGTTGGATACTTGTGGTGGTCTGTCACCAATACTGAA
>NZ_JBPETA010000334.1:0-1799 GCF_051710365.1 Symbiopectobacterium sp.
ATAGTTGTTTCAAAATCAGGTCTCCATGGCAAAACAAAATTTTAAAATCACTAACTGGCCCTCCTATAACAAGGCCCTCAAGCAGCGCGGTTCTCTAACCGTATGGCTAGATGAATCAGCCATTGCCGCGCTATACACCCACATACAGCTGTTTGTCCGCCTTCACCGTCAAATACACCGGCTTTTCCGGACGAGGTTGCGGCACCGCCGTGGATGCCGGCAAGTCGACACGAATATCGACAGTCGCCAGCGGCGCTGCCACCATTAAAGATGATCAGCAGCACCAGCATCACGTCAATGAACGGCGTGACGTTGATGTCATGCATCTCGCTGTCACCGCTCGTATCATCATGCAAATGCATCGCCATAACTTAACCCACCCGCAGTTTTTGATTAACCGCAGTCAAACGGTTACCGTTACTCGCGGCCACATCCAAATCGCGGCTCACCAGCAAAAGAACCTGTACCGCTACATCACCCATCAGCGCTTTATAGCTGCCAATTCCGCGAGCAAACACGTTGTAAATCACCACTGCCGGGATGGCGGCAACCAGACCAATCGCGGTAGCTAACAGCGCCTCGGCGATCCCCGGCGCGACGACGGCCAGGTTGGTGGTTTGCGTTTGTGCAATGCCGATAAAGCTGTTCATGATGCCCCAGACCGTACCGAACAGCCCGACGAAGGGGGCTACCGCACCGACCGTTGCCAGATAGCCGTTACCACGCCCCATTTGGCGACCCGCTGCCGCCACGCGACGCTCCAGACGGAAAGCAGTACGCTCTTTGATGCCATTATTGTCATCAGAACGGGCAGAAAGGGTTAACTCATTTTGCGCATCGGCCAGCAATACCGCCGCGGTGCTGTCAGCTTTAAAGGCCTCAACGATATCTGCCGCGTCATCCAAAGTGCGCGCCTGCTCCAACGCCGCATATTCACGACGCAGGCGACGTTTGGCACCCACCAGTTCGACGCTTTTACCAAAAAAGATCGCCCAGGTAATCACGGAGGCCAGCAGCAAACCGATCATGACGGATTTCACCACCAGATCCGCATGCTGATACATGCCCCAAACGGAAAGATCGGTTTTCATAATGTTGCCTGCATTGCCTTGCGGCAGAGCCAACGGCGATGCAGGCACCGCAGCAGCATCAGCGACGGTAGGGTCAACCGTCGAAGGCGTCGATGCCGCAGCAGCAGCTTCTGGTGCAGGTGCACTGGCGGCAGCGGTGTTGGCAACAGGTGTAGAAGCAGGTGCTGCGAACGCATTTCCACTTAGTCCTGCTGACGTGACTAGTCCCGCCGTTAAAAACAGAGCCGTCAACATGCTACGGGAAAATGCGCTGAACGCGCCGCGTTGTGTAAGCCAGGCGGGCAATGCCTGGGAAGAAATATGACCGACAGCCGTTTTCACGCTGTGCCTCCACCTATACCAATGAATAGTACAACACCAATGAGTAGTGCATCGAATCGACGGGAAATGATATCAAACTGAGCACGAATTGATAGTAGTTCTCATTACTATTTATGCGTTTTGAGCACAAAAAACCACAATATCTATAAGGTAAAACACGGGTTTGTCATGCCATCTTTGATGGGTCTGCCAATTTGCCAGTCCTGAGACAACAAAAGTCGCGTTCTGTGATCGACTTTGAGTTATTACACCATTGTTGAGGCTTTGTTGAATAAATCAGAACTTGTAACGACTGTGCCCCATCGGTCGATTGTTACGTGATGCGAATACTGTTCGGCATTCCTAATAGCGTGATCCGGTTAAGCGCTTTGACCATCGCCATGGCTT
>NZ_JBPETA010000335.1:0-1788 GCF_051710365.1 Symbiopectobacterium sp.
ATGGCGATGGTCAAAGCGCTTAACCGGATCACGCTATTAGGAATGCCGAACAGTATTCGCATCACGTAACAATCGACCCGATGGGGCACAGTCGTTACAAGTTCTGATTTATTCAACAAAGCCCCTTTAACCAGATCCTGATCCAGACCTTTCAGGATGGAGATCAGATCGTTATAGGTAACTTCTTTCACTGCGTCCAGGATCTTCTTGTTACGCTGTTGAGGAACAACGCGGTCGCTCGGGTAGCCACGGCCACCTTCTTCTTTGAACAGTTGAGTGAACAGGTTTTCCAGGTTCAGCTCAGCGCCCCAGCCGAAACCTTTGGCATACGGCAGAGAAACGGCGTTACCGTTGTTGATCTGGGAGAACAGGTACGCATCGGATGGGTCAACAACCAGACCACAGATCACGCCCGGGAAAGAGTTACAGGCCAGTATCGCGCCCTGACCGGTACCGCAACCGGTTACCACGAAATCAGCAGCACCAGAGTTCAGCAGGATAGCTGCCAGAATACCGTTCTGGATGTAGGTCAGTTGTGCAGCGTCATCAACGGCGTACTGACCGTAGTTGTATACGGTGTGACCTTGCGGTGCAACGGCTTTAGTCAGCGCTTCGGCAATGATAGCGTTCTTGGCAGCCTGGCTGTTCTCGTTAATCCGTTAATCAATGCAATTTTCATGTTCGTTCCTTTATTGTGACGGACAACTACAAATACTAAAACACTATTTCATTTCTATGGGTGCAGTATACCTTGTCAAAAATAAAGCGCAAATCATCCCAGCGCAGAATTGCCTTTGCAGTGGTAAAACCGGGCCTGTGCCACATTTTCATTGTTATACATTACCTGACAAACAACGGGCACAAGAGGCTCTACTATGCATAGATACAGGTAATGTTCGCCTGACGTGCACAGATGATACCGACAACGATAACGGGGAGACGGCAATGAGCCAATGGATGCAGCAGATTCAAACGCTCCTGGGGGTTGCGGGAGCAAAAGCGGGTTCGGCAGCGAGCAGCGCTAAAAATGGCAATCTGGGCGATATGCTCAAACCTGCGGCGTTTGGTGGGTTGGCAGGGGTGCTGTTGGCGAACAAATCAACAAGAAAGATGCTGGGGTCTCTGGGCAAAAATGCCTTGATCATTGGTGGAAGCGCTGCTGCTGGCGTCATGCTGTGGAACCAATACAAAAAGCGTGTACGCGATACCCACGTCAAGGATGCCGATTTTGGTGTTCAGTCATCCAGCGACAACGTGCGCGCCCGTCGTTTGATCATGGCATTGGTGTTTGCGGCCAAGAGCGATGGGCATATTGATGCCACAGAACAGCAACGCATAAAAGAGAACGTTCATGAACCTCAACTGGGCGCAGAAGTTGAAACCTGGATACAAGAAGCTATCGACCAGCCGCTGGATCCTGCGCTGTTAGCGAATGGGGTTAAGAATGAGGAAGAAGCGTTGGAGGTCTACTTCTTAAGCTGTGCGGTGATTGATGTTGACCACTTTATGGAGAAAAGCTACCTCAATGCCCTGGCACAGGAATTGAAAATTCCGGCAGACGTTTGCGCGTCGATCGGTAATGAAGTGCAGACAACGCGAGCCGCATTGTAGCTGAGTGGGGAGAACGTGGACGGTGGGAAAACCGTCCACATATAGCGATTAGATGTACTAGCTCAGACCTGATCTGACAGTTACCGGTTATTTATACAGGTGTCTGTCAGATTAAATCTGGTTCAGATTTTTTTCTGCCCAGACCCGTTTACCATCAAGTAATGTTGCCATTGGCGT
>NZ_JBPETA010000336.1:0-1778 GCF_051710365.1 Symbiopectobacterium sp.
GTTCAGTATTGGTGACAGACCACCACAAGTATCCAACCTCAATTCTATTCACAAGACCATCGTTGATGTTCTCGGCGAGCGATACCGTCGAATTTATTCTTAAAGTAGGTGCGGAATGACGGATATAACTTATCATCGCTGAGAATACTTTTAACGATGCTCATTTTGGCTAATCACTCACTGCATTTTTAATCATCAGCCCCAAAAAAACCCGCGTATAAACGCGGGCCCGATGTTCAAACTTAACCGCCTACTTGTACCGACAGAATACTCAAGGCACCCATCACAATACCATCGACGGGCACCGTGATGGGCTCTTTGCCATCCCAACTGCCCAGCACATAGAGCAGCGGTAAAAAGTGGTCGGGCGTCGGGTTCGACAACGCTGCCTGATTGAAGGAAACCGCCCAGTCATAAGGCGTGGCATCGCCATCCCATTTCACCATACGCAAGTTATGCACCACGTTACCGCTGGCGACAATCATATAGCCTTCATCACGCAGCGCTGCCAGTTTGGTGCCCAACTGGTAGTGGTACTCTGCCGATTGCGTACCGTCCACGCTCAGTTGCACCACGGGAATATCCGCATCCGGGTACATCTTGATCAACACGCCCCAGGAGCCATGGTCAAATCCCCACTGCTCGTGGTCAGCAATCACTGGCAGCGGTGCCAATGCCTGTTGAATGCGCTCTGCCAATTCAGGCGATCCCGGTGCCGGATACTGAGTATCAAACAGCGCCTGCGGGCATCCGGGAAGTATTCATAGAAGTATCCTTAGTGAGCCATATTGATGTGCCAGTACCGACAACGAGAGATCCAAACACGACAAATGCTGATCAAGATAAGCCGTGGTGACTGAAACGCGATAATCACCCGATACCGGCGTTTCATCTCCAATCATCACCTTGAGCATGGTCGATTTGCCGCAGCCGTTTGGACCGCGCAGCGCTACCCGCATCGGGCCATCCATCCTCCAGTTGAAAGGCGCATTCGCGATGTGGGGCAATACAAGATCATCCAGCGCCAACACCGGTTTATTGGGTGTGAGATGGCTACCTGGCAGCGTAAATAATATCGGGCTATCTTCCTCGACCCTTCCTCGCATCTCACAGACAGCAGCATTAAGCACATCATTTTGCTCACGGTGCTGCTTACGCAGCGTGCCTAAACGCGCTTTTGCCGCCGCTTTGTATCGCACCCGCTCAAATGAGGCGATATTCAGTGAATCTACCGTGCGTAAGGTCTGTGCCGGGCGCCGCTGGCTGGCATCATGCTCTTTTTGCAAACGCATTCGGGTGCGCCGACGCTCGGTAGTGGCATGTTCCAATGCCGCCTGAGCAGCCTGCTGCTCAGCCTGGCGCTGCCGCTGATAGTCATCATAATTGCCGCCTAGTTGCGCAGACCCGTCGGGGTCAGTTCCAAAATGCGCGGCATCATCGCCAGTAGTTCACGATCGTGCGTTGCCACCAATGCGCCGCCGCGTCGCTGGGCAAGCTTGTCGTAAAACCACGTTCTCGCCTGCCTCGACGCATTGACGCGCGGCAAAAATGTCCCGGTAACCCAGCAGTTCAGCCAGCGTTGTGGTTGATAGAACCCTATGCTGCTGAGCAACATAAGCCAGAGAGCCCACGCGTTCAATATGACCGAAAGCGGGGGGGGGGGGCGTCGTGCCCTGCCAGCAGACGCAGCAGCGATGTTTTTCCGCAGCCGTTACGCCCGACCAAGCCGCACAGTGAGGGTTCAAGCGACAGCGTCAGCGGACCAAAAAGCGTCAAGC
>NZ_JBPETA010000337.1:0-1750 GCF_051710365.1 Symbiopectobacterium sp.
GGTTACGGATGGTAACGTGGGGAGTACTCATGCTGATTGGTCTGCAAAAAGCAGTAATAAATTCAGAACTTCAGAATACCGTCAAGTCCCGAAAAAAGAAAAATCAGGTGCGGAATGACGGTTTTATGGTCGTACTCGGGGAACTCAGTCCGTTTGGTCTTCCAGGGGCAATGGCCAACCGCCCAGCCGCTTCCAACGATTAACCAGTTCGCAAAATAGCGCCGTGGTTTGCTGCGTATCATAAAGCGCTGAGTGTGCCTGCGCGGAGTCGAAGGCGATGCCAGCGGTCATGCAGGCCTTCGCCAATACGGTTTGTCCCAGCACCAATCCGCTCAGCGCGGCAGTGTCAAAGGTGGCAAAGGGGTGGAACGGGTTGCGCTTCAGCCCGCAGCGTTCCGCTGCCGCCATCAGAAAGCCGTGATCAAAATTGGCGTTGTGGGCAACAATAATCCCGCGATTGCAGCCCCTGTCTTTAATACCTTTACGCACCATTTTGAATATTTCATGCAGGGCTTCGTATTCAGAGACGGCACCGCGCAACGGATTGTGGGGATCAATGCCGGTAAATGCCAGCGCAGCGGGATCAAGCAGCGCGCCTTCGAATGGCTCAACGTGAAAATGCAACGTCTCATCGGGCTGTAACCAACCGTCTTCATCCATTTTCATCGTGATGGCGGCAATTTCCAGCAGTGCGTCAGTTTTCGCGTTGAACCCTGCGGTTTCAACATCAATAACAACCGGGTAAAACCCGCGGAAACGGCCACTCAGTGCGTTCAGGTTATTTTTATCAGCCATGTTCTCTTTAATCATTTACTAAATGCAGCGCGCATTATGGCAAATTCCCACCACCAATGCAGTAAACCTGATGCCTTGAGCACCCCGAAGGGGAGAAGTGCGCAATGGAATGAGCGCAGCGTAAGAGAGAAGGGGAGGGAGAAAGCCAAAAAAAGCGGCGGGCAGAAGCCGCCGCAGAGCATCGCCTGACAATCAGTTGCCGAGCCCGTTTCCGGATTGCGCTTTTTCAATCAGCTCAATCTTGTAACCATCGGGATCTTCGATAAAGGCAATAATTGTGGTGCCGCCCTTAACCGGGCCAGCTTCGCGCGTCACTTTTTCGCCAGCCTGACGAATTCGCTCGCAGGTTGCGGCAACGTCTTCAACCGCCAGCGCAATGTGTCCGAAAGCATTACCCAAATCGTATTTATCAACGCCCCAGTTGTACGTCAGTTCAATGACGGCCTCTTCGCTCTCTTCGGTATAACCCACGAAAGCGAGCGTGTATTTGTATTCGGTATTTTCACTGGTTCGCAGCAAACGCATCCCCAGTACCTTGGTGTAAAAATCGATTGAGCGTTGTAAATCCCCAACACGCAACATGGTATGAAGTAAGCGCATAATATCCTCGATTGACTACTGTGGTTGACCGCCATCACAAAGGCGACAGCGACAGCGCAAAGGCTCGTTACAAAGTATACCGTTGTAACGGGATTGAGTCCAAACCCTTGATGTAGAAGGTACACCCTGAGTGCCGCAGTGGACAAAAATCACATTTATGCCATAACTTTGCGGTATATTGATGACAGGCCAAATAAATAGTGTCGCTAGAGAAATCTTCGGCGCTACAATATATCCGTCATTCCGCACCTGATTTTTCTTTTTTCGGGACTTGACGGTATTCTGAAGTTCTGAATTTATTACTGCTTTTTGCAGACCAATCAGCATGAGTACTCCCCACGTTACCATCCGTAAC
>NZ_JBPETA010000338.1:0-1739 GCF_051710365.1 Symbiopectobacterium sp.
GCCTTGTTATAGGAGGGCCAGTTAGTGATTTTAAAATTTTGTTTTGCCATGGAGACCTGATTTTGAAACAACTATGGTGATCTGTTCCGATGATTACCCAAACTTTCTATTTATTCAACAAAGCCTCTTAAAGTAGGTGCGGAATGACGGATCCAGCAGCAACACCTCGATATCAACACTCCCGCAAGACTGAAAATTTCCATCATCGCCAACGCACCAGACAAACGACGCCGTGACCTAGACAACCTGCAAAAGGCGGTTTTCGATTCGCTCACGCATGCGGGCTTCATGCTGGACGACGAACAGATAGACGATTTCAGGGTAAGGCGCGGGCAGCAGGAGCGTGGAGGCAGTCTGGATATTGTCATCACTGAGTTGGAGGTGGCATGAGAAAGAGAGGGCGACTCACGGCGGAAGATATTCCGCTTATCCGGGCACTTCTGGCCTCCGGTATATCGGTAGCGGATGTCGCGAAGAAGTTTGAGACCAGCAAGCAGCATATCTACAGCATCAGGAACGGCAAAAACTGGGGGGCGGTGAAATGAGAGATATTCGATACTTGTTGACAGCATGGGGAAATTGGAGCGGCTCACGCATTGGCACCGAGTACAAGGCTGCATGGCCCATAGCCACGGCCAGCAGCGATATTCGGCCCATGCTGTCCGATGCGGACGGAGAGACAGTTGACCGTGCGGTAGGGCGACTTAAGCACTTCGACTCGCTGGGCTACGATATCTTGGTGGCGTACTACAAAGGGAAGGTGTCGTGCAGGGCGATAGCCAGAGAGCTTGAAAGTCGTCCAGATTATATCACCGCATGCCTTTCACGCGCTGAAGCCTACATTGCCGGTCGCGTGGCTGAACTTTTGGAGGCGGCTTGACAACGTATGTAGCTATCGAGATACTGAATGTACTAGAAATTCAGTAGCGGTTAACCGCACCCGATAGCCATGCGGCTTTTTTATGCCCGTAAAACGGCGTAATCACATCCAAAGATCGGGTGGAGAGGCGTTAATAAAACACCCGAAAGGGGAATATGCCCGGAGCGGCTACTGAAGCTCTAGTTGACACCCGATCACCAATTACTAACTGGTGATTCAGACTAAAATTGGCTTTGTTGAATAAATAGATTTTATGCTGGCAGCCCAGTGAAACGACGGATCCTAGCAACGCAAAATCATGCAGTTAGGCCTCATGAGAAAACTGTACACCTGAGATGACAAGCATTTTCAACCAAAACTGGCATGGAAAAACAGCATGATTACCTATTATTCAACAAAGCCACTAAAATTCAGTAGGAGGCCGATCATGGCTAACCAAATCACAGTAGAAGAACTTCCATCAATTATCCATAATCAAATTCCAGTTATTACAACAGACTTGTTAGCCAATTTGTATGGTACTGATGTAACAAATATTAAAATGAATTTTTCGCGAAATCAGGATCGTTTTGTAGTCGGCAAGCATTATTACAAGCTGGAAAGCAGGCTTTGTTGAATAAATCAGAACTTGTAACGACTGTGCCCCATCGGGTCGATTGTTACGTGATGCGAATACTGTTCGGCATTCCTAATATGTACTAGCTCAGACCTGATCTGACAGTTACCGGTTATTTATACCCGTCATTCCGCACCTGATTTTTCTTTTTTCGGGACTTGACGGTATTCTGAAGTTCTGAATTTATTACTGCTTTTTGCAGACCAATCAGCATGAGTACTCCCCACGTTACCATCCGTAACC
>NZ_JBPETA010000339.1:0-1722 GCF_051710365.1 Symbiopectobacterium sp.
ATCACGCTATTAGGAATGCCGAACAGTATTCGCATCACGTAACAATCGACCCGATGGGGCACAGTCGTTACAAGTTCTGATTTATTCAACAAAGCCGGTAAGGGGACAAGAAATAAGGTAACCATCACCGGAACACCAAAAACAGGAGTGGGATATCCCATCACGTTTAGTTTTACTCTAAACTTATGGTTATCAGATGTTAAAAACATCGTCCCTTATATAACAGCAGTTGGCACTTGTTCAAACCGCGGCTTAAGATTGCCATCCGCATCAGAAGTTTCGAATGTAACGAGCTCTAGCGGGTTCAGTACTCGAAGCATAGGTAATGTGTACGGGGAGTGGGGGGCGCTGAGTGCCTATTCTTCCAGTTGGTCAAACACTTATTGGACATCAACGGCAGGACCTGACGGTGGACACAAGAAAATATTCTTCACCGACCCTAATTCAGGACTCCTTAGTGATGGTGGAGATGTGAGTTCCGATTCACACTCGATAAATACTGCATGTATTGAATCTCTGTAAAAATATTTGAATTATAACCGCCGCATCCTTGGCTGGATGCGGCATTTTTTACGATTTAGTTTAAATAGGACTATCATCTTTGCTCGTGTGAGGATGAAACCCAAGCCTTAAAGTGAATCAAACTGTAGAGGCATACCAGAACAGTAAAATGGCTGAATTGGTTAGCATATGTGTCAATATTGGCATCAGCAGCCCTTTGCTGGTCAGGCGTGCGTAACACAGCAGCAATGATATTGCGATTAACTCAGTCAGCGTTACCGTGGATGTATATTGTGTATGCGCAGCAGCAAAGATCAACGACACGAGAAGACAACAAGCCAGCCGATTATTAGGCAACCACGAGAGAAGCCCTTGCAGCAAAAAACCTCGGAAAACGATCTCTTCAATGATGGGACTGAAAAAGATCATCGCCAACACAACACTCAGCCATCCTTGTTTTGAAAAATCAGCCATCTGCTGTACCCAACGCTCTTCACTTGGCATCATCATGCTTGTCAGCATCAAAATGAGCAGCAGAACAAAAGTGAGTTTAAGCATCAAATGAGAGGAAAAAAGCCCGAGAGGGAGTAATCCATACCGTTTTGTATACTTAAACCAGAATGGCACAATGATAATAAAAGCCAGAAATGAAAAATAAACTAACGAGTAGGCTGGATTAATCGATATACCGCGATATAGCCAGACCCCGGTAAAGATTGAAATACTGTACCAGAGCACGGGCAACCCGAAGCACCAAAGCGATTGTTCCAGACGATCTGTATGATGTGACATATCTTCCCTGAGTTAATGTAACCATCTCATTGTAAGTAAAATCTAATTTCCATGGTAACGAATATCACCTTCCTTCAATGCGCGCAAGGCATCGATTAATATGGCGTAGTTGAGTGAGGAGATAATGACCATTCGCCCTCCTGTTCGTTAGAAAAAGACAATTATGGTTCTGGTTGGATAGATACCCCACTATGAGCCAACAGGCGCAGCGTGTTAGTCGCGATTGTCGCCATAAGAATCACGTACCCTTTGACGAAGCAGAGAGAGCAGGGTTGTTAACATCGTGGCAGATGACTTTTCGAGCGAGCCTGTACATAAATTTGTGTAATTGCCTGATTTTGATATGTTCAATCCAACATCAAAAGCAGGTTACTTTATGGACGAAAAACAGTTGCAGGCTCTGGCTAATGAACTGGCCAAAAATCTCAA
>NZ_JBPETA010000340.1:0-1712 GCF_051710365.1 Symbiopectobacterium sp.
TCAGTATTGGTGACAGACCACCACAAGTATCCAACCTCAATTCTGTTCACAAGACCATCGTTGATGTTCTCGGCGAGCGATACCGTCGAATTTATTCTTAAAGTAGGTGCGGAATGACGGTTATACGCACAAAACGCGACTATCGTTGGGGATTGGTGTCATAGGCCTCGCAGCTTTGGAAGCCCTTGTTCAACACTTGCCCACGGTCGTTGAAACTCACAAAATAGTTCTGCGCCGTACCATCACGATTTTTCAACAGGTAGTTAAAGCAGGTGCCTCTGGCGTTTTTCAACCGTACTTCTGACGCAGGCGCGCCAGCAATTTGCAGCACTTGCTGTTTGGTCTGTCCGGCCTTCACCTCTTTAACCATCGGCTCGGTAAAGCTACTTTCTGCACGATTGTAGGCTGAACACCCAGAGAGAAGGAGAACCCCCGCAGCACCAAGACATACCAGTAGTTGATTATTTTTCATGTTATTACCTCATTCATTAATGAGTCACTGACAAGGCTAGATGGCTCGCGGCAATTTTTCAAATCGGTATTCGGCCACATTTTATTGCCTCGCTGACCTTTTTTGCGCCAATAAAAGTAAAAATACACGCGCACTTCTTGTCCTTTTTCTTCACGACGATTAGCTTTACACTCTAACCATCAAGCTAATTATTTCGCAGTATCAACAGGTTCAGGAAGGGGGCCACCATGTCATTGCAGCAAGAGATCATCCAGGCACTGGGTGTTAAGCCCACTGTCGATCCCGATGCCGAGATTCGCATCAGCGTTGATTTTTTAAAGAATTATCTTAAGGCCAATCCTTTCATCCGTTCGTTAGTACTGGGGATCAGCGGCGGGCAAGATTCTACGCTAACCGGCAAACTGTGCCAAACTGCCATCAATGAGCTACGTAGCGAAACCGGCGATACGCGTTATCAGTTTATCGCTGTACGCTTGCCGTATGGCATTCAGGCGGATGAGGCCGATTGCCAGGATGCCATCGCCTTCATCCAACCGGACAGCGTGTTAACGGTGAATATCAAGCCCGCCGTCGAAGCGAGTGAAACCACCCTGGCGGCCATCGGCGTAACGCTGTCCGATTTTGTCAAAGGCAATGAAAAGGCACGTGAGCGTATGAAAGCGCAATACAGCATTGCGGGCATGAACGCGGGTCTGGTGGTCGGCACCGACCACGCAGCAGAAGCCGTCACGGGTTTCTTTACCAAATACGGGGACGGTGGCACGGATATCAATCCTATTTTTCGTTTAAATAAACGGCAAGGGAAAGCTCTGTTGAAGGTACTCGGCTGTCCGCAGCACCTGTACACCAAAGCCCCTACGGCCGATCTGGAAGAGAACCGCCCTTCGCTACCTGATGAAACCGCCCTTGGTGTCACCTATAACGAAATCGATGACTATCTGGAAGGAAAAACGCTCGACGCCAATCGCGCCGCCATTATCGAAAACTGGTATAAAAAGACCGAACACAAACGCCGTCCTCCGGTTACTGTATTTGACGATTTCTGACACTGACAGGCAGGCAGTAAACGCTGCACGGATGTCGGAAACGGCATCCGTTTGCTTTTGGAACAATGATAATCTGTATTAGTCGCGACTTGATCTGACACTGGACCTTGCAAGGTTGAGAGTTACCGGTTTTGATATGGGTGTCCAATCCTTATACAAAACACGAGGTAACTCTCATGATTCATACTAACAAT
>NZ_JBPETA010000341.1:0-1696 GCF_051710365.1 Symbiopectobacterium sp.
GCCAATGGCAACATTACTTGATGGTAAACGGGTCTGGGCAGAAAAAAATCTGAACCAGATTTAATCTGACAGACACCTGTATAAATAACCGGTAACTGTCAGATCAGGTCTGAGCTAGTACACTTTATGTCTTACATCGCTCTCTTTGCTCAGGAAATATCATTCAGGGATGAAGCAGTTCGTGGTTTGCCTGTAGGCTATCCTCCCGCAACGTAGAAATTATCATCTTCATCAGCAAGTCATCGCTATCACCGTTGAATTGGGCGTTTAATTATAGTTAATAGCAATGGCGGTCAGTAACGTTATCGCTCAATGAGCGGAGGCGTTATTTTATGGGCGTTAATGGTTTTTTTAGCATCAAGCAACAAAAGTATCACGTTAATAATCATCTGGATAGTAGTGTTAAAACGGAGGGGCCGGTAACCTCCGATAACAGACTGTTGTGGGCGAATCATCTAAAATCCGCAGTGCAAATCAATGACAGGCCGACATTGCACATCGTGGCTGATAAGAAAAAAATCTTTACAGGCACAGTGGCGCAGCGTGTTAAACAGTATAAAGCAGCAAAGAACTCGGATGTTGAACGTAAACGTGAAGACGTAGACACGTCCTCCCGCACAACAGAAACGCTAAGCGTTTTAGAAGGACATTTGCACAACGCCGCCACCAGCGCAATGTTGGCATTGGGGCGCGATCCCTCGTCATTACTGGATCAAACTCGCGAGAAGCTGCAAGCGGAAAACAGAGCGCTCACCAAACAGGAGTTGCAGAGAGCGAAAACCATAAAGCCGCTATTGATAGACGGGCTGACAAGAGAGTTTATCAATCTAGGATTTCCGAAAAAAGAAGCAAAAGCACAAGCCAAACAAGCTTTTGCGGCGGGTTTGCGCGAGGTGCTAAATACCCAGAAATGGGAAACGATCGATACGCGTTTTCAACATAACAATGTGGACTATCAGTGTACGCTCACGCCGGCCGGACAGATGAAGCAGGGGGAGAACGGTATTTTTCATACCCGCTACAATGACAGGGGTATCGCTTCCTCCTCCTCGCAAGAAACCACACATGCCACGAATTTATGGCTGTCAGAATTCAGTGCCCTTGGTGAAAAGGGTACACCGCAAAGGCTGTTTACTGGGATTCGTCACGGTATCTTGTCTCCTTTTGGATTGGCAAAAAATTCGGATGCACGCTATTTCGGTGCACAAACGCGTGCTATGGAAGTGGTTACTTCCGCGCTGTTCGCCCGCCCTGAGTTGCTGCGCGACGCCGAGCAAGGAAAAACGGTGGCGCTGAATCTGGCTTCAACATCATTGGTTACTGGAGGGTTTGGGGCTGAAAAAGAAATGATGGACGACCAGATGCAGGCATGGGCGCAACTGAGTCAACAGCAGCCGTTGCAGGTTCCGTTAAGGGATGCACAGGGCAATATTTATCACGCCTCGGTCAATCTGAACGTTGCGGCATTCAACTTCGGTGTCAATGAGTTTGCGCTCATAGGCAACATGGGGTGGAAACAGGCAGATGGTTACAATGAAGCGGCGCTGAAAACGCTGCTCGGCGATGATTTAACCGTCATTCCGCACCTACTTTAAGAATAAATTCGACGGTATCGCTCGCCGAGAACATCAACGATGGTCTTGTGAATAGAATTGAGGTTGGATACTTGTGGTGGTCTGTCACCAATACTGAACTC
>NZ_JBPETA010000342.1:0-1657 GCF_051710365.1 Symbiopectobacterium sp.
AGGTTACGGATGGTAACGTGGGGAGTACTCATGCTGATTGGTCTGCAAAAAGCAGTAATAAATTCAGAACTTCAGAATACCGTCAAGTCCCGAAAAAAGAAAAATCAGGTGCGGAATGACGGTTTAATTATGTCTAGAATTATTAACTCTGTCTTGATTGGTGTGTTATCCGCGCAAGGAACGCATTAAAAACTAAAGACGCCAATAATAAGCGTCTTTAGTATGACTGCCTGCAATGATTGATACGGGATTAAGCGCTCTGTTTTTTCTTCAGCAAGAACTGATAAGCAATTGCAAGAAGAACAAACCAAAGCGGTGTCACCATCAGTGCCTGTAATGTGTCTGGCTGCAATGTCAACAGAACAATCACACCCGCAAAAAAGGCCAGGCATACCCAGCACATGACAATACCTAACGGCATTTTGTAGGTTGAATTGGCATGCAACTGAGGCCGCGTTTTCCGATATTTAAGATAAGAGCACAAGATGATGCTCCAGATAAACATAAATAGAATGGCGGAAACCGTTGTTACCAGCGTAAACACTGTCATCACATTCGGAATCAGGTAAATCAACACAACGCCACTCAGCAGACAGATGCAAGAGAACAGCAATCCTGTCGCAGGGACTGCACGTTTTGACAGATGAGCAAATGCCTCTGGCGCATCGCCCTGTTTTGCCAACCCGAACAGCATCCGGCTGGTAGAAAATACGCCGCTATTGGCGGAAGAGGCTGCTGAAGTGAGTACGACAAAATTGATCACACTGGCGGCGGCCGGGAACCCGACCAGCACAAACATCTCTACGAAGGGACTGCGATCGGCGGCAATTGCGTTCCACGGCGTAACGGACATGATCATGATCAGCGAAAAGACGTAAAACATGATAATGCGGATAGGTATGGCATTAATGGCACGCGGCAGCACTACCTGAGGATTTTTGGTTTCCGCGGCGGTAGTACCGACCAGTTCGATCCCTACGAATGACCGCTATCTGGAACCCGGCAAAAAATCCGCTCATCCCTTTCGGGAACATGCCACCGTGATCCCACAGGTTAGTGAAAGAAGAGACTGAACCTGATGGGGAAGGAAAGTGCATGAAGACCAACACCGCACCGAGGATAATCAGTGCGACAATTGCCACTATCTTGACCATGGCAAACCAGAACTCCATTTCTCCGAACAGTTTGGCCGTCGCGAGATTGAGTGTGAGTAACAGCAGTACGCACAATAAAGAAGACACCCACTGCGAAAGTTCGGGAAACCAGAACTGGGTGTAGGCGCTGATGGCGACCACATCGGCGATGCCTGTCACTACCCAGCAGAACCAGTAGGTCCATCCGGTGAAAAAGCCAGCCTAGGGTCCCAGCAGGTCAGCGGCAAAATCGCTGAAGGATTTGTATTCCAGATTGGAGAGCAGTAATTCGCCCATCGCGCGCATAACGAAGAACAGCATAAACCCGATGATCATATAGACAAAGATGATCGAAGGGCCTGCCAGGCTGATGGTTTTACCCGACCCCATAAATAAACTGTACTAGCTCAGACCTGATCTGACAGTTACCGGTTATTTATACAGGTGTCTGTCAGATTAAATCTGGTTCAGATTTTTTTCTGCCCAGACCCGTTTACCATCAAGTAATGTTGCCATTGGCGTGC
>NZ_JBPETA010000343.1:0-1647 GCF_051710365.1 Symbiopectobacterium sp.
TATCGGTGCTATGCTCGACATCGCTCAGTCCGGTTGATGATTTGGGATCTTTATCGATTGATCAGATCGCTCAACTCGGACTGAGTTCCCTTCAGGTGATCTACTATTCGGAACAGTTATTTAGCAATGGTGAAACTGGGCTGCATCCGCGTGTTTTACCACCGGTTACGCAATTAAGGGACACAGCCTAGGTATATGGCGACTTGCTGCAGGCAATAAGACCCCTCCTCAAACTTCACGAACACCCCACGATGTATGAGTCTGTCTTGCTCTGGCGGTAATGCCATACTCCGTTTTCGGTTTGCGGTACCAGATGCGATGGTTAAGACGCTTAACCCTGTCGTACTTTTCGGCGAAACGGTTAATTTGCTCTCTGAACTTAGCCAGTAAGTTGAAATTAATTCGTGGCGCCCGTTTGCGCTTGAAAGCCAATTCAATTCGGTTAAGCGCTTTGCGTTTTTCTGGCTTCTGCCCCAATACCTTATCGATACGGGATGTCACCAGTTCACGACGGATGGCTTCTGCCTTGCGTCTGGCATGACGGCGAATAGCGGCGTTGGTTTTGCTAACAGGATTAACGGATTTACGGTAAATGATAGTAGCCATGTTCCCTCCAACAGATGGTTTTGGTGGTGTGGTGAACGGGTATAGTAAAGAGCGGTTAAAACAGAGCAGACTCATTAATCCGCTTTGGTTTAATGCCTGGTTTATTTCTCCACCTCAGGCGGCGGTGGTGCCCTGCTATTCCCCAACAGCAAGAAATCTGATAATTTTGAAGTCCCCAACAGTTAAAATGGAATCACACATGTCTGACGACATCATTAAAAAATTGCAGATTGAAAATGCTGTATTAACTCGGCTTCTTACGGTGCTTTTAAGCATGCTTGATGAAAATCAAAGCGCTATTTTTTGCAAACGTCTCGAAGACTTAAGCTTGCTTGCAACTAAGAAACGTCCGAGTAACGACGAACCATATCACGCACACGAGCAGCAGATTCGGACGCTCTGTTCAGGATTACTTGATAATGCTCGCGAAGTTTCGGATCGCTTGAAAGATGACTGAATTCAGTAATATCAGTAACCTGCATTGCAAGTTTCCCTGATGCGTCTTTCAGTTCCTTGTAAGCTTCGTCCGGAGATTTGCCGCCATCTTTTCCGGAAGGAAAATACATTTCGGTAAATATGGCGTTAATTTTACGAGCCAGGTGAAGTGCTGGCTCATTATCTGCTGAATTGGTTACAAAAGAGCCAATATTACTTTTTAACACTTCACAAGCTGCGCTTTGTGCCACCTGCGGCAGTTCAAAAAATTTCATTTAAATCACCTATATTACTGGTTGTAAAACTGAATCGAACCGACTGCGTCATGATGTTCAAGTGCGCAGTCAATGACTTGACCGTTAGTGAGATGGATATGTGAAATTGGTTTTCCATCCTCTGATCTCTCAGTTATCACTGAGCAGACATGGTGATTGAAGTACGTGATCTGCTCACCACCTTCCACTTTTGGAATGATGTACCCGTCATTCCGCACCTGATTTTTCTTTTTTCGGGACTTGACGGTATTCTGACGTTCTGAATTTATTACTGCTTTTTGCAGACCAATCAGCATGAGTACTCCCCACGTTACCATCCGTAACCTTGATC
>NZ_JBPETA010000344.1:0-1585 GCF_051710365.1 Symbiopectobacterium sp.
GCCTTGTTATAGGAGGGCCAGTTAGTGATTTTAAAATTTTGTTTTGCCATGGAGACCTGATTTTGAAACAACTATGGTGATCTGTTCCGATGATTACCCAAACTTTCTATTTATTCAACAAAGCCGGTTGTTTTTCCTTGCACTACCACAACGCCCACCAAAAACAGCGCCATCACCACGGCACGAACCGCAGTTGCTGTATTAGCGTCAAGATTTTGCAATCCCACTTTACCAAACAGAGCCACTGCGGCGGCGCACAGGGCGGAGAGCAATGCATAAAGTAACCAGCTACTCATGATGAGCCTCAGCATTAAAATTCAGGAAGGAGATCAACAGAATGAGCGTGGGATGTTACGCCTGCTTAGGGGGGATAACCAGTGTTATCCGCTGTTAATTCAGTATGGTAGCTCAAGGCATAAAACGGTAACCTACGGCGGTTTCGGTGATAAAGTGACGAGGTCGTGTGGGGTCGCTTTCCAGCTTTTGTCGCAGGTGTCCCATATAGATGCGTATATAATGGCTACTTTCCACTGCGTTGGGTCCCCAAACATGTACCAGCAGTTGGCGCTGCGTCAGCACTTTGCCCGCATTCTCCAGCAGCAGTGCCAACAATTTGAATTCCGTAGGCGTCAGATGCAGTGTTTCGCCGTCTCGGCTTACTGGCGTTTGCCTGTGATGCTGTTTCGTACCGATCGCGCGCGCTTTTATAGCTATCTGCACCGTGTTTGGTTGAAAACCAGCGATCAGCCGGTCTGGATGGCGCAATCAGAAGCGGCAGCCGGTGATTTTTTCTAAGCTGCGCTGCGATTAAGTAAAAAATATCATTGTGCGCTACTGACCTCAAAACCCCCTCGGTCAGTAGCTCTGTTTTTTTATTCCCTTTGTTTTTCCCTCTGATACGCCTTGGTTTTTGTTTTCGCTCGATCTTCGTCGTTGTGCTCCGTAACCGCTTGAAATCCGCTATGCTGAGGGAATGTTGACGAACGGGAGAGCGTTTATGATGTCAGCTCCTATTCCTGTTGGAATAAGTGCATGTTTGCTCGGTGCGCCAGTGCGGTTTGACGGAGGGCATAAGCGCTTTGATTTTGCTGTTGATCAATTAGCGCCTTATTGCCATTTTCAGCCAGTATGCCCCGAAATGGCGGTCGGATTACCTGTGCCGCGCCCCGCGTTGCGACTGGTCAACGCGGGTAAGCAAGGTATTCGGCTCTGTGCCAGCAACGGTTCTGGCATCGATGTCACCGATGAGATGCTCGCGTTTTCCGAGCAAAAAATGGCATTGTTAAGCGATCTATGCGGTTTTATCCTGTGTGCCAAATCCCCCAGTTGCGGAATGGAACGGGTAAAGGTCTATGACAGTTAGGGAAAAAATGCCCGAAAAAGTGGAGAAGGGCTGTTTGCGCAGGCGCTGAAACGGCATATGCCGTGGTTGCCGTTAGAGGAGAATGGCCGCTTGAGCGGAGCCTGTACATAAATTTGTGTAATTGCCTGATTTTGATATGTTCAATCCAACATCAAAAGCAGGTTACTTTATGGACGAAAAACAGTTGCAGGCTCTGGCTAATGAACTGGCCAAAAATCTCAA
>NZ_JBPETA010000345.1:0-1568 GCF_051710365.1 Symbiopectobacterium sp.
AGTTCAGTATTGGTGACAGACCACCACAAGTATCCAACCTCAATTCTGTTCACAAGACCATCGTTGATGTTCTCGGCGAGCGATACCGTCGAATTTATTCTTAAAGTAGGTGCGGAATGACGGATCCAAGGGGCCGATGGCCCCTTTTTGCTGCCTGCGAGCCGGTAATCTGCTTAGATTTAAAAAACTGAATAGGCTCAAAGAATATAACGCGAGAGCATAAATTATCGCGAAACAATATTTTTGCCCCCACCCCCTATCCTCTATTGTCACCCCATGTTGTGAGCCCATTGCCCGCACCACGCCAAACACACTACACAAATTACGAAAAATGTTGAGGGAGTGATAATGATGTCAATACGTCGTCTGGGAGTATCTCTTGCAGCAGCAACGGTATTATTTGCGGGCGCTGCGTCTGCGGCAACGGAATTGTTGAACGTGTCTTATGACCCAACGCGTGAACTGTATCAGGAATATAACGCTGCCTTCATTAAACACTGGAAAGAAACCACTGGCGAAACACTTTCCATTAAAAACTCCCACGGCGGTTCCGGCAAACAGGCGCGCTCGGTCATCGATGGCTTGCAGGCGGATGTGGTGACGCTGGCGTTGGCGGGCGATATTGATGCCCTGAATCTGAATCAGCCGCTGATCGATCCCAAGTGGCAGGCACGCTTGCCGGATAACAGTACGCCTTACACCTCTACCATTGTGTTCCTGGTGCGCAAGGGCAACCCGAAAAACATCAAGGACTGGGGCGATCTGGTGAAACCGGGCGTAGAAGTGATCACACCGAACCCGAAAACCTCCGGCGGTGCGCGTTGGAACTTCCTGGCGGCCTGGGCTTATGCCAAGCACCTGCCGGGTGGAAGTGATGAAAGCGCAATGAAATTTGTGACTGAACTTTATCGCCATGCGCCGGTATTAGACACTGGTGCGCGCGGCGCCACTATCAGTTTCGTACAACGCCAACTGGGCGATGTATTGCTGGCGTGGGAAAACGAAGCCTATCTGTCACTGAAAGAGCAGGGCGGCGATCAGTTGGAAATCGTCACGCCGTCGCTGTCTATTCTGGCAGAGCCGCCGGTTGCCGTTGTGGACAAAGTGGTTGAGCGCAAAGGCACACAAAAACAGGCTGAAGCCTACCTGAAATACCTCTACAGCGACGATGCGCAGCGCATTATCGGTAAGAACTTCTACCGCCCACGCAATGCCAAGATTGCTGAAGAATTCAAAGGTCAATTCGCACCGGTGAAACTGGTGACCATCGATGAAGAGTTTGGCGGCTGGACCAAAGTGCAGGACCAATACTTTAACGACGGTGGCGTTTTTGACAAGATTTTCAATGAAATCAATAAATAATTTTTAAAACGCCTACTGGCTGGCCGCTACGTTGATAGCGG
This sequence comes from Symbiopectobacterium sp., assembly GCF_051710365.1. NCBI lineage: Bacteria > Pseudomonadati > Pseudomonadota > Gammaproteobacteria > Enterobacterales > Enterobacteriaceae > Symbiopectobacterium > Symbiopectobacterium sp. Next base: position 1,404 of record NZ_JBPETA010000345.1, read on the forward strand.
CTTTGCCATGTGGATAGGCTGGTTCACTGAACTATTGCATTAGGCTGTGTCCCTTAATTGCGTAACCGGTGGTAAAACACGCGGATGCAGCCCAGTTTCACCATTGCTAGATAGTTTCTTGCCGTTTTTTCATAACGTGTGGCGATCCGTCGATATTCCTTTAAA
>NZ_JBPETA010000346.1:0-1556 GCF_051710365.1 Symbiopectobacterium sp.
GTATCGGTGCTATGCTCGACATCGCTCAGTCCGGTTGATGATTTGGGATCTTTATCGATTGATCAGATCGCTCAACTCGGACTGAGTTCCCTTCAGGTGATCTACTATTCGGAACAGTTATTTAGCAGGTCACAGCAAGTCAGTTAACGTAACAGCGAGATGAGTATGCAAAACGATGACATGAAAGAGTATCGCAGAAAGTTGGGTGAATTCTTTTATCCGTTCCTTGGAAATATTGAGTTAGGGAATGTTTCAGCATTGGAAAACACCACAAACCTTATTGATGCATTTATTAATTTCAATGAGGTCGGTTATTTTAACCGACCGACTACAGTTGGAAACATCAAAATTGGCGGACAAACAACGCCGCCAAGGGGTAAGCCAGAAGCAGTTGGAGGGACGGGTTTACAGGCAACCATCCCGCAAACCGAATCGACAGAATACTTCAGCCGAAAGCAGGGAGAGAACTTAATTAAGCAGTTAGAAACTATTTCACGTCAACAAAGAGAATTATCTGAACAGATTTCTTATCTTAAAAACGCTTTAGCCGTTAAAGGCATGAGCGCCAGCAATTGGTAATACATTTAACCAATTTATCAGGTTCCTTTGACTGTGGAAAGCAGGGAAACCCGCGCCGCCTGAGAGGGTCAACAAAGCAGGCACTTAACACGGAGGCCACCATGCAAAAGCTCATTGACGAAAATATTTTGATAGCCAACGGAGAATTGAATGATGCAACTTAATAAACCTCATATCACGACCTTCAATCAACCTGATCACAGGGAAAGGGGCGTTATCACTTACGGTAGTAATAATATTAATCATCCTCATTATTTGATGAACACTCAAATTCTCCCCGGGGATGACAGTGAAACAAAGGGATATAAGTTAACCATTGCCTATCTGACGGAAGAAAACAAGTGGCTCAAAAAGCAGGTGAAAAAATTAACGGGTATCGATGACTGAAACACTTTCAGCATTCCCATCATCCGCTTATCACCGCAATCAACATCACACTGATAATAAATAACACTGAACTACCGCTTTATACCCTCGCCGATATTCGTCGGCATATACATCAATCCAAATAGTTAAACGGAGAACGCCATGCAATATGCCTTTGCAGGGTGGCCTATTGCTGGCCGCTCGGAAACACAATTTGACCCGATTCGGTCAATCGAACATCACCGCTCAAATATCGTCACGGGCCAGAGCTTCAAAAACAAAAGCTGGCCGCAACGGTTATTCGAGCAGCTTATTGCAACGGTTAAACAAAAGAGGAACCCGATATGAAAATCAGTGAATCAGGACAACGTGAAATTGAGGGTATTATCTCGTCATTTTCAGATGCGGATTTGGATGTGGTTAACACCTATTACGCGTTTGCTGATAAACGGGTAAAGCAGGATGAAATTTTTACTGCCATTCGCAGGGGCTTTGTTGAATAAATAGAAAGTTTGGGTAATCATCGGAACAGATCACCATAGTTGTTTCAAAATCAGGTCTCCATGGCAAAACAAAATTTTAAAATCACTAACTGGCCCTCCTATAACAAG
>NZ_JBPETA010000347.1:0-1540 GCF_051710365.1 Symbiopectobacterium sp.
ACGCCAATGGCAACATTACTTGATGGTAAACGGGTCTGGGCAGAAAAAAATCTGAACCAGATTTAATCTGACAGACACCTGTATAAATAACCGGTAACTGTCAGATCAGGTCTGAGCTAGTACATATTAGGAATGCCGAACAGTATTCGCATCACGTAACAATCGACCCGATGGGGCACAGTCGTTACAAGTTCTGATTTATTCAACAAAGCCCAACCGTGGTTGCAACCTGCTCGGCATTGCACCGATTCAACGATGAATAATCTGAAGTCGCGTAAACCAAAATACACTGGCTCTGACGATCGGACTGACGCAATGCTTCAATGAACTCCGTCACTTCACGCCCACGCTCACCGACAAGCGCAATCACAAAAACATCGGCCTGTGATTGCTCGATAAGCATGTGCATCAAGGTCGTTTTCCCACACCCTGCCGATGCAAAAATCCCCATGCGCTGACCCACGCCGCAAGTAATCAGCCCATCAATGGCTCGGATTCCGGTCAAAAACGGCTGCCGGATACCCACCCGATCCTGATACAGTGGTGGTGGCACATCTATCGTGTGGCGCTGCCAGGCAAATCCTCGCTCTTCTCCCGCTAATCGCTCCACAACTTCACCAAACGGGTTCAGCACACAACCCAGCAGGTCGTGACTCAGTACTACCGACAGCCCTGTCCCTGTAGGACAAATTACCGCCTCTCGCGACAAACCTTGCGCATTGCCTATCAAACTCAGCAGTGTCGTATCACCATGAAATCCCAATACCTGAGCGCGAGCCAGGATCTCTGGCTGGCTCCATCCTTGGCGAACCTCGCAGACTTCCCCGACAGTCACACCGGGCAATCGCGCTTCAATAATGATGGAGCCAGACAGGCGCAAAGGATGTGCTTGTTGACGTAAGAGCTGTCGGTTCGCCATTAGCGAATCACTCCCAAAAAAGCTTCTTGCAATTGGAAAAACTCGTCCATTGCATCTGCAAAGCGAGCACCGTCAGTCAGATAGTCAGGATGTACCAACCCTTTTAATTCGATGGTGTCATTGTTAATGGCAATCTGTAATTGTCCAGTCATCGCAAAATGGCACCCTTCCATAATTTTTTCCTGGATTTGGGCTGATTTATGCTGCAATAACCCGGGTGTGTTTTCGCTGAGCTGCGACCAGATCCATATCTGCCCATCAACATTGCTGATTAACAAACTGGGATAATTTTCAAAATCGAGCGCAATGGTTGAATGACCATCAAAATCACTCAGAATGGATTCATCCACCCCACTGTGCAGTAGCGCATCACGAACCAATTTTACAATATCAACATACATTTCAGTTCTTCCTTAATTAAATGGTTTTCACCACATTGATTGATACCGTATCGGGTATTTCACCGAACGATATAACTTCAAGATCTTTAAAGCGTGGGCTTTGTTGAATAAATCAGAACTTGTAACGACTGTGCCCCATCGGGTCGATTGTTACGTGATGCGAATACTGTTCGGCATTCCTAATAGCGTGATCCGGTTAAGCGCTTTGACCATCGCCATG
>NZ_JBPETA010000348.1:0-1537 GCF_051710365.1 Symbiopectobacterium sp.
GAGTTCAGTATTGGTGACAGACCACCACAAGTATCCAACCTCAATTCTGTTCACAAGACCATCGTTGATGTTCTCGGCGAGCGATACCGTCGAATTTATTCTTAAAGTAGGTGCGGAATGACGGATGCAGCGTATAAGGCATTCATTAATTCCTGCGCCACTCAGCTATACGAAAAGTTTGAAGGAAAATTATTTGAGGGGTTGCCTGAAAAGGTATTGTCAGCCTGCACCTACGCATCAAGCATGCGTCTTTATTCTGATGCGGTAGACGTCAAGGACTTAAACGCTGCGCTAAGCATTGGAAGGGATAAATTAAGTTCAGTTATCTTAGGAATAAAAGTATATGGATATTACTCGCCGTCTCTTTCAGATGTTCCAGACCGCTCATCATTCAAATCCCTTTTGTCTACAGTTAACACTATTCGTGATTTCCGAAACACTCTTCTCGCGGCGATGGAGTCATTTCGTTCGGGGGAAAAATTGATTGCATCACTACCGTGAGCTGATGAATTTTATCCGCAGGAAGATAAGACACCAACATGCAAACTAGTCCCTGTCAGCGTGATTGACGCGGCAAATTCCCTGATGGGGGTTGGCTAAGGGATTTCATCATGAAGCGAACAACGCTAACAGCAAAGCTAACCATAGCCGCTTTTGTAGCGGCTTTTTTGTAGGCGTCATACATGATTTTGAGCGCGATATGATGCGAATACCCTTACCCACCCCAATACTAGCACAGCATCCAAACAGCCTTGCATCGTAAGAGGAGCTACGAATGAAACCTAAAATACCTAACAGGATAAGAGAGCGGGAGAAGCTATTTAAGCGCTTATACCGTGAAGGACTTATTCGTGCAAGACGCATACGACAAACCGGTTATTTATCAATACGACTCTCCCTCTACTGGCGCATGTTATCCAAAGATAACGGCCAGAGCTGGAAGACCATGAGCCATGCAAAATACGACACCCAAATCACAATATAATAACAGGAGCCCCCATGAATTATGCATTCGCGGGTCATGCTGCCCTCATGGGGAGCTATCACCCGGAAGAAACCCAACTGGATAAATGGGTTCAATGGCTGAGAAACGGATACCGAAAGGTTATCGATATCCTTGAGCAGGCAGGCAAACGTCTACGACCTGCCCCAGCACCTTCATCCCGCCCTGTTATGCGCGTGTGTGACTCGTTAGAGAAAATCTTGAGGAAGTGAGGCTATGATGAACTTGATATCAAAAACGGAAGTAATGGAAATGCTACGCATTAAGTCGCGCGACACGCTGTACCGGTATGAAAAGAAGCGCGGTTTCCCGCGTCCAATCAAGCAACACCCAACCTACTACCTGAAGTCGGCGGTAGAAGATTGGGCGGTCAGGCAGTCACAGGGGATTACTTCAAATTCTTAATGTGTATTAGTCGCGACTTGATCTGACACTGGACCTTGCAAGGTTGAGAGTTACCGGTTTTGATATGGGTGTCCAATCCTTATACAAAACACGAGGTAACTCTCATGATTCATACTAACAATCCCATCA
>NZ_JBPETA010000349.1:0-1528 GCF_051710365.1 Symbiopectobacterium sp.
TTGCGGCTGGAAGATTGAGGTGTAGCTGACATAGGCAGAGAGGGTATCGTTGATGTCGTAAATCAACCCGGCATAGGGCGACACCTTGTCTTTGCTGAAGCTGGAAGTCATACCGCCCGTGCTCCAGTCGGTATAGCGCGCACCGGCAACCAGCGCCAATGGATCGGCAAGCGAGAAACGGGCCGCACTGTAGACCGACCTTTTATGCACGGTATCATCCGAACTTTTGGTCTGCGCCTGCCAGTTCGGTTCCGGCGCACTGCCGTTCCAGTTGTAGTAATTGCCCATATCAGCAACCGTCACTGCATCGTTAGAGGCGTAGTAGTAGTTGCGTTGGCGACTGAACCCCACCCCGGTAACCAGCTCATGCTGACGCCCCAGCAGTTCGAACGGACCGCGCACATAGGTTTCCAGTGCGTCCAGTTTGCGTGTGCCGGTAAACCAGCCAGCGCCGCCCGCCAATCCTAATCCAGTGTCTTGATCAGGGAAGCTGCCACCATTGAAAGCATAGGGCGAAGCGTACATCAGCTTGTCATCAAACTTGGTTTCCGCATGAGTTGTGTTGATATGCCAGTCCCAACCGTTATCAAACACATGGCTAAACTGGGCAAAGACCTTGTTGGTCTCGATATTGTAATAGGCCCAGTTCGGGGCGGGATTGAAACTGCGATCGAAGTGGGTGCGGTTGCCGTTACTGAACCAGGTCGGCAAGCCGCCCCAGGTCGAACCGGGGGTTTTGCTTTCCTGATAATCGTAGCCGAATGACAGCGTGGAATTATTGGCCAGATCCGCATCGACAATGCCGGAAATAAATTTTTTGCGCTTATGGTAGCGATCGAGCCAGCTATCCTGATCCTGATAACCGGCGATAATACGCCCGCGCACGCTGCCGGATTCGGTCAAGGGTGCGGAAAGATCGGTCACATAGCGTTGGTTATTCCACGAGCCATAGCTGGCAGAAACATTGCCGGTCACTTCTTTGCTGGTGGCGTGTTTGCGCACCATATTCACCGTTGCGGAGGGATTACCGGTGCCGGTCAGTAGGCCGTTGGCACCGCGCACCACTTCAATGCGGTCGTAGATCGCGGTATCACCCAGAGCGTCACCAAAGTTCCAGGCCTCAGATACCGAAGTGGGAATATCATCAATGATAAAATTGTTGATGTAAAAACCGCGCGCATAGTAGCCGGTACGTTCACTGTCGGTATAGTTGCCGGTGACACCAACCACGTTATCCAACACGTCGCCCACCGTTTGCAGGTTCTGATCCTGCATGCGCTGTTTATTCACGATGGTAATGGATTGTGGAATATCACGCGGACTTAACAGCAAGCGCGTCCCCGCCGTAGTCAGTTTGGTGCTGTAGTCGCCGGGCACATCCTGCCCCGCTGCGCCCCCGGTGGGGCTTTGTTGAATAAATAGAAAGTTTGGGTAATCATCGGAACAGATCACCATAGTTGTTTCAAAATCAGGTCTCCATGGCAAAACAAAATTTTAAAATCACTAACTGGCCCTCCTATAACAAGGC
>NZ_JBPETA010000350.1:0-1519 GCF_051710365.1 Symbiopectobacterium sp.
TAAAGGAATATCGACGGATCGCCACACGTTATGAAAAAACGGCAAGAAACTATCTAGCAATGGTGAAACTGGGCTGCATCCGCGTGTTTTACCACCGGTTACGCAATTAAGGGACACAGCCTAGTATTCATCCCGCTCGCAAGGGCATGTTAATGGGGAGCGGTAGTTCAGTCGGTTAGAATACCTGCCTGTCACGCAGGGGGTCGCGGGTTCGAGTCCCGTCCGTTCCGCCAATAACTAAAAAATGCTGATATAAGTTCGCTTATATCAGCATTTTTTTTGCTTTTTCGATGTGTGTTGAATTTATCAACAGTAAAGAAAACGAAATGGTGTAGCATTTCTTGCGTTGAAAATGCTAAGTATTAGCCTCGATACTTGCTTTTAGCGCTGGCTAGATGAAATCTATTTATTATATCGTGTGAATGAGTGGGTTCCCCACCGTGTTAGATATTATCGATTATAAGAGTTTTGAACAGATAATTTATGTTTTATTTTCTCAGTTTATGCAATGTCTCCTTTGCTGAAGATCATGTGCGTTACCCACTGTCTGCGCTTGTTATTACGTTTGAATGCTAATAAATCAACAATAAAACAATTTATTATCCCTGATAGAATGATCTGGTGTCACATAAATAACATGCATATGGATGACTCACCCTCTCATTTCTCTGCTTGTCCGCTTATTTTCACTTATTGTTTTATTATAAAGATCGATATTTTATTCTTTTGTCTTTGAATGTTTAGTGTGAACTGCTAAATGTTGATTTCTCATTCATTTTATAATGAGATGATGTATATAGATCGTATTTTTAATGCTTATATGAATGAATATCTATCTGATTTATTTTTGTTGGTTATTCTTATCGTGTGTTTGAAGAAAGGTAATATTAATTGTTGTTTGTTTTATGTGTGTGCTTTTCATAAGTAAGAAAAATCTTATTATTTTTTTATTTTTGCTAGTGCTTTGTTAATTGATAGGTTTTGACAATTGTTTTTTGGTTTTTATTTGTAAATGTTGCCATTGTTAATGGCGAAAAAGAGATGTTATAAAATCCCCGCAAAATAGTTGAGTGTTGAACATTACCAAGTCGAAAAAAGACATGGTGAAATAATAGCGTTAATAAATGGAGAGGATTGTTATGTATTCTTTAGCAAGCTATGTTCAGGGAAAATCAATCGTGAGTTATGTGTATTTTACTGAAGCAATGCATAATTTTAAAAATGATCAGCGCGGGGTAACCGCTGTTGAATATGCTATTGTGGCCGCGGGCGTTGCTGCGGTGGTTGCGGTTATTTTTGGCGATAGTGGACCGGTTAAACCGTCATTCCGCACCTACTTTAAGAATAAATTCGACGGTATCGCTCGCCGAGAACATCAACGATGGTCTTGTGAACCGTCATTCCGCACCTGATTTTTCTTTTTTCGGGACTTGACAGTATTCTGAAGTTCTGAATTTATTACTGCTTTTTGCAGACCAATCAGCATGAGTACTCCCCACGTTACCATCCGTAACCTTGA
>NZ_JBPETA010000351.1:0-1501 GCF_051710365.1 Symbiopectobacterium sp.
GCGTGAGCGCATCGAAAACCGCCTTTTGCAGGTTGTCGAGGTCACGGCGTCGTTTGTCTGGAGCGTTGGCGATGATGGAAATTTTCAGTCTTGCGGGAGTGTTGATATCGAGGTGTTGCTGCTGGATCATCTGGATGATGCTTTGCCGGTATGCTTTGCCTTTCTCGCTGATATAGTGCCGATGTCGTGCGTGTCGCCAGTAGGTGTTTAACGATGGTGGATATGGCAGTTTCAGGTGATATTCGGTCATCACTTAATCTTCCCCTCTGCCAGTAAAATCGCCTGTGTGCGCATGACGCCTTCCAGATGATGCAGCCGGGCATAGTCGGCATCGGTGATACGCGTGCGGCGGTCTATTTCGTCATGGCATGATGAGCATGTCCAAGCGCCGAAAAGGTCATCAGGCTTCATGCCGGTGCCGCAAATGCCGGACATTCGGTAATGGGCCAGCACCACAGTTTCAGCGTTGCCGTTACAGATACCCGGGAGCCTAACCTGACACTCTCGACCTCTGGCCTCTTTTCTAAGATTCGCCATACCTACCCCCACATCTGGTTAATCAGCGCGTGTTTGCTTACCACGGTCATCCCTTTAGGGGTTGTGCGCCACGGTCGCCAGATGAACAACACGCTGCCCTTGCTGTTACCCGCCTTGCCTTTTTTGCCCGTTTCAGTGCTGATAAACGACAATCGGCCTTCGGTGATGAAGCGCACCTCATCAACCGTTTTCTGTGCCTGTGCGAACCATCCCGTCGAGGTATCAGCAGGCAGCAGCATAACGACCGTTTTATTCTGCTTGCGGCTCTGCTCAGCAGCTTTATCAACCCAGGGGCGGATATTGCTGTACGGGGGATTGCAGAATATGGCTCCGTTGCTACTCCAGTCACAGGCCAGGGCATCATCCTCTTGCGTCAGATACAGACGGCACAGGGGATTGTCGTGGTCAGCGGCGGCATCGAGGTAGAAGCCAAACTCCCCATCCAGCGCCTGGAAGACCTCGGGCGGTGTTCGCCATATGTCCTTGTGCTCTGGTCTGGTGTGTGATTTTAGTGTCATCCGACTCTCCCGAAATAATCCCCTGAATAACGCACCTCGCGCAGCCTGACCCCGTTGCCGACCGACCAGGCCTGGGCGTACTGAATCAAACTGTTCATGCGCTTTACGCCCATCTGAGCCGTGCTCTCGCGGATGCTGCAAAACTCCCCCTCCAGCCCCGTAACCACCTCCCCCGGCCTGCCGGTAGCGATGGCATGTCCCGAGACAAACAGCGCCTTCCAGTCCAGCAGCAGGCGCGGTTTATCTGTCCACACCACCTGACGCGAAACATCGGTGCATAACGCATGGAACAGGTCGTTCTGTGGTAATGTCCGTTTAGCATCGTTGATGGTAATTTCGAGGGGGCGGTGTGGGTCGGTGGGCAGGGAATCAATAAACTGTATTAGTCGCGACTTGATCTGACACTGGACCTTGCAAGGTTGAGAGTTACCGGTTTTGATATGGGT
>NZ_JBPETA010000352.1:0-1499 GCF_051710365.1 Symbiopectobacterium sp.
GACGGGTCGGGGTGTCGTATTCAACGTGAGACGTGTTGATGGTGATACCACGTGCTTTTTCTTCCGGCGCGTTATCGATCTGATCGAATGCGCGCGCGCTACCGCCGTAGGTTTTAGCCAGTACGGTAGTGATCGCTGCGGTCAGCGTGGTTTTACCATGGTCAACGTGGCCGATAGTACCGACGTTAACGTGCGGTTTAGTACGTTCAAACTTTTCTTTAGACATCGACTGTCCCTCTAAGACACGGATAAATCGGTGATAGCACCACATTAACCAAGCTAACGCTTGACGAATATTTTACAGAAAGGAAATCAGGAGATGAAAAAGAAGTGGTGCTGATAGGCAGATTCGAACTGCCGACCCCACCCTTACCAAGGGTGCGCTCTACCAACTGAGCTATATCAGCACTTATTGGAGCGGGCAGTGGGAATCGAACCCACATCATCAGCTTGGAAGGCTGAGGTAATAGCCATTATACGATGCCCGCATCCTGAACTCGGCTACCTGATTTCTCTGTTGAAAGCTTCCGCCTTCGCCAACACGATGATTGCCTCATCGCGCTGGTTCAGCCATAACCTGTATGGCTTGAATTTGGTGGTGGGGGAAGGATTCGAACCTTCGAAGTCTGTGACGGCAGATTTACAGTCTGCTCCCTTTGGCCGCTCGGGAACCCCACCTGATTGTGTACTTGATGGTGCCGGCTGCCGGAATCGAACTGGCGACCTACTGATTACAAGTCAGTTGCTCTACCAACTGAGCTAAGCCGGCATCAAGTGCTGCGCATTCTAGGTAGAGCGAGCCACCTATGCAACAAAAAAATTGCTTAAAATGCGCTATCGCTTAGATTTTATCCAAATTCGAGCATGAATTCACGTCCTCTGCGATAAAATGCCTAAAGAACATCCAAATTCACGACCAATCCCGCACATTCCCCCCTGTCGTGCATGCTTTTTTCAACATGACGTCAGCACGATTCTGCACCAACAATGACCTTTTGCTCCAAGGTAACGCACCTTCTTCGTCATAAAGATGTGTTTAACCGCGTTAACGACGTAAATCTGGCCTAGCATGTATCTTGCTATGTTTCGGTAAAGAGGGTCAGAGAGGGCTCATTTCGCTGGAGGCTGCATGAGACTGCATGATGAAAATCGTTTTACTTAATGACACAACCCTTCCGGTTTACCGCACAGAACTGGCAGACCTGCTGCTAGATGCGGTAATGCATGGCGCATCTGTTGGCTATGAGATGCCTTTGTCTCACGAAACCGCAGCCAGCTATTTTCACGGATTACGCACCTCTCTGGCGGAAGGGGCACGTTTACTGTGGATTGCCCGTGATGCCCAAGGCATTATCGGAAGCGTGCAGCTTGAACTGGCTTTGTTGAATAAATAGAAAGTTTGGGTAATCATCGGAACAGATCACCATAGTTGTTTCAAAATCAGGTCTCCATGGCAAAACAAAATTTTAAAATCACTAACTGGCCCTCCTATAACAAGG
>NZ_JBPETA010000353.1:0-1471 GCF_051710365.1 Symbiopectobacterium sp.
TTCAGTATTGGTGACAGACCACCACAAGTATCCAACCTCAATTCTGTTCACAAGACCATCGTTGATGTTCTCGGCGAGCGATACCGTCGAATTTATTCTTAAAGTAGGTGCGGAATGACGGGTTAAAAATATGTTGTCAGGTATCTTCAAGACGATACAAACTAGAGTAGAGGCATCTGTATCATCTGGTGTATAGGGAAAAGCCAGCGGAGGATAATAATTATCCTCTGAAACGTTGTAATGATATTTGAACCTGGAAATAGGTGCTTTATACCTTGATTCATGTATAAAGTGCCTGTTTCGAGCGCCTTTATTGAGCTCATGCGGTAGCGATATGTAAAAAAAAGAGGGGCTTTTTATAATGGGTATTATACCTGATTATAATTTTATAACAACAGCGAAAGCGGATTAGCGTTGAAATGAAAAAGAGCGCATTGATTATTTACATGCTAATGATTCTGACTGGCAGCATTGGTATTTTATTCTATATGAAATCCGCACGTACGCCGATACCAGGAACGAGTGAAATGCGGGCGAATTCTTTAACAGAAACCATTGTCGTGGCCGTCGCCCAGCGAGACCTGTCTGCCAACATTGTTCTGAAGAAAGACGATTTTCAATTGAAAAATATATCTGTATCACCAGAAAGCACTGATATGCAGTTCAATATAAAAGAAAATGACCTTATTCATTGGGCACTTAAAAGTGCGGTAGCCAAAGGCAGCTACCTTCAACCAACTGCGTTGGTTGAGCCCGGCAGTGATGATTATATCACTATGTTTATCATGCCAGGAAATGTGCTTTATCCCTTTGAGTTAGATGCTTCTGATAATTATCTGTTAACCAATTTAAAGCCAGGTGCCAGTGTGGATATCTATCTTTCCTATGGACTCCGTCAAGACGATAACGGAAGTGAGGACATCATCTCTCCCGCGAAATCGATTAGCGATACACGGCTTAAACCCCTGATGATCAATAGGCGTGTATTGGCAATTCGTCGGGTAAACCAGGATGAAAAAGAGAAGTCTCAAGAAAGCAGAAGCCAACTCCTGGTTGAACTGAGAGATGCAGAAATCAAGCTGCTAAAAGGATTAGAAGGCAACGCCAGGATACTGCTATTTCCCACGGCCAGAAACCCTATTGATTTGCGTTCGAGAGGTAGTGAAACGCTATCCGGCAAAGAGGCAACATGGCCCGTCAGTAGTGCCCCCCTGTTTGATGAACCTCGCTCGCGGCCCACACACGAGTGGCGCGGTTAACAGGTCTTGCCTGTTGGGGCTGATAGGGAAATTTTAACAGAGGAAAAAGTTTGATGATGAAGCGCTTCTCATTTCACGCTCGCCTGATGCTAGGCTGTGTCCCTTAATTGCTTGAGCTATAGTATCCATCTGTTTCTACGACACTTTGGATTATGGCTCGCTACGATCTTTCTGATGAAGCATGGGCAATCATTGAGCCCTTGTTACCAACC
>NZ_JBPETA010000354.1:0-1460 GCF_051710365.1 Symbiopectobacterium sp.
AGGTTACGGATGGTAACGTGGGGAGTACTCATGCTGATTGGTCTGCAAAAAGCAGTAATAAATTCAGAACTTCAGAATACCGTCAAGTCCCGAAAAAAGAAAAATCAGGTGCGGAATGACGGCTTCAGCCCAATCCACACCGTGTTCCCTTCAAACAGATGCTCGGCATTCAAGCGTACCAGCTCTTTATCACGCGCCGGCTCGTAGGAGTGATCGGCAACAATCCCCACCCCTAAACCCAATTCAACGTAAGTTTTAATCACATCCGAATCCTGCGCGCTCAAGGCGATATCCGGCGTCATGCCTGCCGCCAGAAAAGCACGATCGACGCGAGAACGCCCGGTAATCCCTTGTCGATAAGTGATCAGCGGCAGTTTGCTGAGCATATCCAGCGTCACCGTTGGCACGTCTATCAGGGGGTGTTGCTGCGGCACCAGAATAGCGTGATGCCAGCGGTAATAGGGAAATGCCGCCAGCGTGGCGTCATTCATCAGTTGCTCACTGGCAATGCCGATATCCGCTTCGCCGGAGTGCAGCATGGCAACGATATCGTCCGGCGTTCCCTGGTTAAGCACCAGGCGCACTTGCGGATAGATGGCACGAAACTCTTTAATCACATTGGGCAGGCTGTAGCGCGCCTGGGTGTGCGTGGTGGCAATCACCAGTTGACCCACATCGTTATTGGTGAACACGTTAGCCAGACGACGAATGTTGTTGGCATCATTCAAAATACGTTCCGCGACCACCAGTAACTCTTTGCCTGGCTCGGTCATGCCAAGCAGTCGTTTGCCGCGACGAATAAAAATTTCGATGCCCAGTTCTTCTTCCAGTTCTCGGATATGGCGACTCACGCCCGACTGAGACGTAAACAGCGAATTGGCGACTTCCGTCAGATTATAGTTACGCCGTGCCGATTCTCGAATAATCTTCAGTTGTTGAAAATTCACGTTGTTCTCCATCTCTACATCGTTTTACCCTAACGCCATATAGATACGGGGGAAAAAATGCCGCGACAAATAAGCAATCGGATGGTGTTATATTATTTTCTACTAAGAAAATAAGCCGTGGCCATCTGAGCAACATCCCTTGATGCATAAAGAAATAAAAAATTTTATAATCAATGTATTACAATAATTACTTTTTATGTGGATTTAATTTCCTTCGCGGATCAATAAATCTTTTTGTTATGATTTATATAAATCCGGGGCTTTGTTGAATAAATAGATTTTATGCTGGCAGCCAAGTGAAACGACGGATCCTCGCAACGCAAAATCATGCAGTTAGGCCTCATGAGAAAACTGTACACCTAAGATGACAAGCATTTTCTACCAAAACTGGGCTTTGTTGAATAAATCAGAACTTGTAACGACTGTGCCCCATCGGGTCGATTGTTACGTGATGCGAATACTGTTCGGCATTCCTAATAGCGTGATCCGGTTAAGCGCTTTGACCATCGCCAT
>NZ_JBPETA010000355.1:0-1453 GCF_051710365.1 Symbiopectobacterium sp.
AATGCTGTTCAATGTGGCAGTTACTGAACAAGGTTCGCCGCTTCATGGAAACCGTCAGCCCGTTTCCCAGTGGAAAACATGGACAGGCAAAAGTGTAGCGGTATTAGGAACAGCTATTTAGGTAAATAAAATACCCTTCCGTTATTATTGTTCTATATAAAAAACCACAGTTTCACATATAAAACCATTATGAATATCTTCCAACAACTTGAGCAAAGCACCAGCGGCAGTCCGTCTCGTGATGAAGCCAGCTTTACCGAGATCTGTACCGATCTGTCTATACCGAAAAGTAGCGTACATCATCTGCTTGAAGTATTGACGGTATCACAACTATTACGTCAGCGCGCTGATGGACGTTATGTTTTAGGCTTGCGTTTATTCGAACTTGGTGGTCTGGCAATTAAGAATATCGACCTGCGCAAAGATGCCATTGGTTTTATGCACACATTGGTGAAAGAGACATAGTTAACCTGCCATCTTGGTATTCTTGAGGGGGATAACGGCTTTTTCCTGAGTAAAGTCGAATCGCCCAAGGCTATTGTGAAAACGTCTTGGGAAGGTAAGAAAATTGTATTTAACCGCATGTCGCTGGGAAAAGTATTATTGGCTTGGTTGCCACAGGAAAGAATAGAAGCCCTGATTGCTGATTGTACCTTCAAGCGTTTTATGCCACGAACCATTACCAATAAAGATGATTTTCTGGAACACCTGAAGCTCGTCAAAGAACAAGGCTGGGCGATCGACGACGGTGAAAACATTGGTCACGTATTCAATGAGTGTATTGCTACATAGTCTGGCATGCAAAAAAGGTGTTTAAAACCAGCCTGAATGCATGAAGAGAACATAGAGCATGAATACTATTTTTATTGCGGAGCAACACATTGAATACGTGACCGGTAAAGGAGCGAAAGCGCTGGCATTCAGCAGCGTAGATAAGGCTAAACCGGCAAAACTGTATTACAACAGTGCGCCAGCGCATGCCACGTTCCCAACGCGTGTGATTACCCAAGAGGATGCGGTTAAAGCCCCGCTGGGTGATATCGCAACCTGTAACAAGCGTACCATTTGCAAATATCTGGTGCCGGAAGTGGTGGAAACCTGTCAGTTAAGCATGGGGTTGACGCGTTTGGCTGAAGGCAGCAACTGGAACTCAATGCCGACCCATACCCATGAACGCAGAATGGAAGTTTACTTCTATTTTGATATGGCAGATGACACCATTATTTTCCATATGATGGGCGAGCCACATGAAACACGTCACCTGGTGATGCACAACGAGCAGGCGGTGATCTCACCGAGCTGGTCGATTCACACTGGCGTTGGTACCGACCCTGTACACGATTCTGTGTAAATGCCTTTTCTCAGTAGTGACCGTCCAGACGATCACCGAACTCGATAATAAAGCGGCTCATAGCCATACGCCAGTCCCTCAGCGGCATCGTCCATTTTTGTG
>NZ_JBPETA010000356.1:0-1411 GCF_051710365.1 Symbiopectobacterium sp.
AAGGTTACGGATGGTAACGTGGGGAGTACTCATGCTGATTGGTCTGCAAAAAGCAGTAATAAATTCAGAACTTCAGAATACCGTCAAGTCCCGAAAAAAGAAAAATCAGGTGCGGAATGACGGATTATTTAAAGTCACAGTTAATATCCTGTATTACCCTCTTAAGAGATACCAATGTTACCCATAACTATGTGAGAAACTGGCAGAAGATCAGATATTTTCTTTATGCGACAGGCGCAATATTGCAGTTTTGTAACAAACTTGAAATAGGTTTATCACGCTTTAGCATCGTGCTGGACGGCTTGCACCTCAGCAACGATTATCTGTCAGATGTAACAAGGTCGTTGCCAAGTCACGCTACAATCGTTAGACTGAGTTTGTCATTAAAAATGAATAAGTACATCAAAGTTAGTCTCAAAAAAAGAAAGGTAGACTTATGGACCTGACGCAGCTTCTGATGTTCTGTCTGGTGGCGGAAACAGGCTCAGTGGCTCGCGCCGCCGAGTTGTTGCAGCGTGTTCCCTCCAACTTGACGACCCGATTGCGTCAACTGGAACAGGAATTAGGACGCGATCTGTTTATTCGCGAGAAACAGCGACTGTGTTTGTCCCCGGTGGGGCACAATTTTCTCTGCTATGCAGAACGTATTTTGGCGGTGGCGGTATCGTTGAAGCCATTGGCGAGGGCGTGACCAGCGTCGCCGTCGGCGATCACGTTATTCCGCTGTATACGCCAGAATGTGGCGAATGTAAATTTTGTCGCTCCGGCAAAACCAACCTGTGCCAGTCGATTCGTAGCACCCAAGGCAAAGGGTTGATGCCGGATAGCACCACGCATTTTTTTAAAGAGGGTAAGCCGATTTTTCACTACATGGGCACCTCCACCTTCGCGGAACTGACGGTAGTGCCTGAAATTTCCCTGGCGAAGATCAATAAGGAAGCGCCGCTGGAAGATAGTGTGCCTGCTGGGCTGTGGCGTAACCACCGGTATGGGTGCCGTAATGAATACGGCCAAGGTGAAACCCGGTGACAGCGTCGCTGTGTTCGGTCTGGGCGGTATCGGCCTGTCGGCGATTATCGGCGCACAGATGGCCGGGGCTGGACGCATCATCGGTATTGATATCAACACCAGCAAATTCGATCTGGCCCGCAAACTGGGGGCCACCGATCTGATCAACCCGAAAGATTACGACAAACCGATTCAGGATGTGATTGTTGAGCTGACCGATGGCGGCGTGGACTTCTCGTTTGAATGCATTGGCAACGTTAACGTAATGCGTTCCGCACTAGGCTGTGTCCCTTAATTGCGTAACCGGTGGTAAAACACGCGGATGCAGCCCAGTTTCACCATTGCTAGATAGTTTCTTGCCGTTTTTTCATAACGTGTGGCGATCCGTCGATATTCCTTTAAA
>NZ_JBPETA010000357.1:0-1397 GCF_051710365.1 Symbiopectobacterium sp.
TCGGATGTGATTACGCCGTTTTACGGGCATAAAAAAGCCGCATGGCTATCGGGTGCAGAAGACCGCTTATGTATTCAGTGCCTTCAGTATCCCGATAGCTGCTTGTGTTGTCAAGCTGCCTCCAAAAGTTCAGCCACACGGCCCGCAATGTAGGCTTCAGCCCTTTCGAGCACCTTGCTCACATAAGTACGATGGCGATATGGTTGCATAGCGTCACCTATCGCCCTGCACGACACCCTGCCCTGTAGTACGCCACCACGATATTGTAGCCCAGCGGGTCGAAGTGCTTGAGTCGCCCTACCGCCCGGTCAACTATCTCACCGTCGGCATCAGACAGCATGGGCCGGATATCACTGCTTGCCGTGGCGAGGGGCCATGCTGCCTTGTACTCGGTGCCAATGCGTGAGCCGCTCCAATTTCCCCATGCCGTCAACAGGTATAGAATATCTCTCATTTCACCCTCCCCCAGTTTTTACCGTTCCGGATGCTGTAGATATGCTGCTTGCTGGTCTCGAATTTCCTCGCCACCTCAGCCACCGGCATACCGGAGTCCAGCAGTGCCCGGATAAGCGGAATATCTTCCGCCGTGAGTTGCACTCGCTTTCTCATGCCACCTCCAACTCAGTGATGACGATATCCAGACTGCCCCCGCGTTCTTGCTGCCCGCGCCTTACCCTGAAATCGTCTATCTGTTCGTCGTCCAGCATGAAGCCCGCATGCGTGAGCGCATCGAAAACCGCCTTTTGCAGGTTGTCGAGGTCACGGCGTCGTTTGTCTGGAGCGTTGGCGATGATGGAAATTTTCAGTCTTGCGGGAGTGTTGATATCGAGGTGTTGCTGCTGGATTATCTGGGTGATTCTCTGTCGGTATTCTTTGCCTTTCTCGCTGATGTAGTGTCTCTGCCGTGCGTGGCGCCAGTAGGTGTTCAGCGATGGTGGCCACGGCAGTTTCAGGTGATATTCGGTCATCGCTTAATCTTCCCCTGCGCCAGTAAAATCGCCTGTGTGCGCATGACGCCTTCCAGATGATGCAGCCGGGCATGGTCGGCATCGGTGATACGCGTGCGGCGGTCGATTTCATCGTGACAGGCAGAACAGGCCCATGCGCCAAAAAGGTCGTCAGGCTTCATTCCTGTGCCGCAAATGCCCGACATTCGATAATGCGCCAGCACTACTGTTTCAGCGTTGCCGTTGCATATACCCGGGAGCCTGACCTGACACTCTCGATTTCTGGCTTCTTTTCCAAGATTCGCCATATCTACCCCCACATTCGGTTAATCAGCGCGTGTTTGCTTACCACGGTCATCCCTTTAGGGGTTGTGCGCCACGGTCGCCAGATGAACAACACGCTGCCCTTGCTGTTACCCGCCTTGCCTTTTTTGCCCGTTTCAGCGCTGA
>NZ_JBPETA010000358.1:0-1381 GCF_051710365.1 Symbiopectobacterium sp.
CCTTCTGGCGGCGTAGGCCACGCAATATCCGGCGCAGTGCTGATATCGACACGGTTAAGCAGCACGCGGTATTTCTTCCACGCGATAAACTGCGCCCTTTCTGCCTCCGTGGTCATATCGAGGTCTACAGCATCCTGTAGCGGCTGAATACGCGCATTCGCAACGGTCAGCCGTGAGGCAAATTCCCGCTTTGCCGCCTGCTGCACAGCCTGGGCTTCTGCTGTGTGTTGGGCCGCTTTGTCTGTTACCCATTTATTGCCGTTCCAGATATCAAATTCCGTTGCCGGAGCCAGTAGCGTTACCTCTTCGGCTAGCTCACCCATCGCCTCGACAGTCGATGCTTCCCGTGTCCCGGTGTTGTAAACGGTTTTACCGCGATAATCGGGTACATGCTCCCAGTACAACCCATCGAGGCTGCGCCGTAATGCCTGACCCGCAGGCGGCAACACCGGTTTATCGGGGTAACTGTGCGCAGGTAAACCTACGTCCACCATCAGATACTCATCGTTGGCATTCAGGTATTCCCGTGTGTCCGGATGCACACGATAGACAGTTATCCATCCTGCATTTTTACTGAGGCCGTTTTCGCCTAATTCGGCGGCTTCAATATCAGTTGGATAGTTGCTCATTATGCTGCTCTCACGATGTAGTTAAAGGCGATGTTGCGCGGTCTGTTTTCGTTTGCGGTGGGGACGACCCGCTTAGTATCAAAAGACATGACACTTCCCCAATCGTCACCTTGTCCACTGGCAATGTTCACATTATGGTTGCTGTCTCTTCTGAATGCCCCTTCACCATCAACTATAGGGGGTTGCGTCCCACCGTGTCTGGCATACCCAATGCGTCCGGTAATGTTTCTGATAGCATCTCCCTGTTCAGACAACAACGAACGCCCAGTATCAACTTTCCGCCCACCATCCCAACCGCGAATAAATTCGCCGCGCAGGTCGGGCAGCTTGCCGGTGGGGTAGAGAGAGGCTAAAACCGGATAGGTTGTTTTGTTAAATGCTTGCCCGTTGCATTTCAACCACCCAGAAGGGGGAACTTCGCCCGGGAACGGCAGCGGAATACCAGCCAGTTCATTGACGGTGAATACCTGCGCCCATGAAGACCAGGACGCGCCAGTAACATCCCGACGACTGCGAATATAAACCGGGGCATGAGCACCACTGATACCGCTCCAGCCAATCAGCAATTCCCCTTCCCCGCCAGTCGATGCGCCTTTGAGATGGATGACATTACCGTAAGGGGTCGGATACCCATTGTTGTAGGCATCATACAGCTGGATACCGGCCGTACCCTGATTGTGACCACTTAATGCCGGAACCCGGCCTCGGGATACCAGCGTATTGACACCAATGTCTGCCGAACCATCAAAGGG
>NZ_JBPETA010000359.1:0-1365 GCF_051710365.1 Symbiopectobacterium sp.
CGCATCCCCTGTATCATGACCGAAGGTGTCGTTAACACGTTTAAAATGGTCGATATCCAGCGCGATAATGGCGAAATCCCGGTGCAGGGTATGCCAATACTTCAGAATAGTGTCCAGCCCACGGCGGTTGTACAGGCCGGTCATGGGATCGGTTTGTGCTTCGAAACGCAGTTTGCCAATCTTTTGCTGTAACAGATTGATCCCAATCAGCATTGCCTGTTTGAGTTGCGTGGCCTCAAAATACCAGGATGGAATCTTGTCGATATCCTCGGAAATATCGTTGGCATCCATCTTATTGGCGCTGCGCGCCAGCAGCCACAGCGGCTGGGCAATCAGACGAGCCAGCAACCAAACGCACAAAATGGTCAGCAGTGCCAATGGCAGGGTGTGGCGCAGGACGTTGAACATCAGCCCCTCAAGTGGCTTCAGTGTTTCTAACGTTGGCCGCAGGGCGACAACTTCCCAACCCGTGGCGGGAACGATGGCAAAGCCTGCCAGCATCTTCTCGCCGACGTAGTTCACCATTTGTTGGCTGCCGTTCGTCGGGCCTTGATGAGGGACCACCAGGTTATTGGTTTCCGTTTGCCCGATACGCCCGTTGTCTTTGTGATAGAGCATGCGCCGCTGGCTGTCGGTCACATAAATATAGGAGCCATCACGGTAGTAGTGTTGCCCGAGCAAGGTATTCAGGATGCTGTTTTTTTCAGATAGATAGAACCACCGACAAACTCCAGATAGCGCCCAGACCGATCGAAAATGGGGCTGGATATCAAGACAATCAGATTTTCTGCCGCCGAGATATAGGGCTGGCTGATCAGCGGCACGCGCTCTTTAAGCGCAGCCAGTGCGCCCTCGGTGGTAAGCTTCTGCCCGATAAGTTGGAAAGTATCCGGCGACGTGGCGCGCACTACGCCTTTGGCATCTGCCACCAGCACGGAATTAAAACTGTGAGTTTGCAAACGTAGCCGATCGGCTTCTTGTACCAGATTAACCGTATCGTTAAAGTCTTCTGCCAGGATTGTGGCGCTGTAGGCCAACTGCTGTTGCGCATTCTCAAAAAAAGTCTGTGTTTCGGCGGCCAGTTTGCTGGCGTAAACCCGGTTTGATTCCAGCGTATTGGTAATCAACAAATCACGCTGCACGCGATAGGTAGCATAAAAGCTATTCGCAAGAGTGATCAGGGCGCTCATTACCGCCAATAGCAGGATTAAACGGCGTAATCCGACATGATGAAATACGCTAGGCTGTGTCCCTTAATTGCGTAACCGGTGGTAAAACACGCGGATGCAGCCCAGTTTCACCATTGCTAGATAGTTTCTTGCCGTTTTTTCATAACGTGTGGCGATCCGTCGATATTCCTTTAAA
>NZ_JBPETA010000360.1:0-1331 GCF_051710365.1 Symbiopectobacterium sp.
TGACGATTTTTTTTACTTTCACTTCATAATAATGAGTAAATATTAACCACTCTGGAGTGGTTACATGACGTCAGCAAAGAAAATATCATTGGCCCGTCTATTGCTGCCGATTAAATCGCACCTTCCTAAGCGCTTATTTCTCGCACTGCCTGCTCTGGTGGGATAGGCACTACGTGCAAAGCAGGTTGCCTGATACCACCTAAGGCAACCTGTCTTATCGTACTTTCACCGTCATCAGACGCAAGGGAAGCAAAACGCAGCGATTACCTCAATAATAGAAGCCAAGCAGTTTCCACCACAGTAAGCCCACGCTGAAGGTCAGCACCACGTTAAAGGTGACCACCGCCGCATTAATTTTATAAAAGCGCGGTCGCGTGAAATAGCCCTGAGCGAAATAAATAGGCCCAGGACCGCCGCCATATTCGGTATTGCCCCACATCAGGTTACTGAAAATCCCGAAGCAGATGGCAACCATCATCGTTGGTGCCCCTGACCTGAGGCGATGGCCGTGGCAGCAAAAGGCACATAAAGGGCAGCGACATGTCCGGAAGCCGTGGCAAACAGGTAATGCACATAGATATAGAGCACGCCCAGCAGCACAAAGGTTTCCATGGCACCAAACCCTTGGATCAAGCTACCCAGCAAGCCCGCCATCCATTTGATGAATCCCAGATCGGAAAGCCCGGTAGCCAGACTGATGATAACGCTGAACCAGATAACCGTGTCCCAGGCAGCATGATCTTTCAGCAGGGCTTTCCAATCCACGGCACCGACGGCAAACAGATACGCCGCGAGCCCTAATCCTACGGATGTCGCGGACAGGCCGGTGATCAGGCTGGTTCCCCACCCCACCAATGCCAACAGAAAACCAAACGCCACTTTCTTTTCCGTTGTGGTCATGGGGCCTAACTGAGACAGCGCCTCACGTCCCATCACTTTCGCTTCCGGCGTGCGTTTCAGTTCAGGGTTCACCAGCTTGTACACCAATAATAGCATCAAACAAAAGCAGACCAGAGCGGGCACCACAGCGGCAATAAACCATCCGCTCCAGGTTATTTCAACGCCAAGCGAGCTTTTTGCCAGACTGCTCACTAAGGGATTCGCGGCCATACCGGTCAGGAAAATGGCACCGGTAATCGGGGTAAACTGGAAGCAGACCATAGTCAGGAAATCCCCGATCTTTTTACCGCTTTCACCCGGCGCAGATCCTAGGCTGTGTCCCTTAATTGCTTGAGCTATAGTATCCATCTGTTTCTACGACACTTTGGATTATGGCTCGCTACGATCTTTCTGATGAAGCATGGGCAATCATTGAGCCCTTGTTACCAACC
>NZ_JBPETA010000361.1:0-1317 GCF_051710365.1 Symbiopectobacterium sp.
GATTGTTAGTATGAATCATGAGAGTTACCTCGTGTTTTGTATAAGGATTGGACACCCATATCAAAACCGGTAACTCTCAACCTTGCAAGGTCCAGTGTCAGATCAAGTCGCGACTAATACACATAAAGGAAAGCAGAGTGCCGCTGCAATCCTTACATCACTCAACCAGCGTTTGCGCTTTATAGATGCTCCGGTAATGCGCTAACCGAGCTTCAAAATAGGCTCTTTTTTCCGGTGGGATTTTCTGGGCAATTGTTTCTGCGCATATTTCACGCTTCTGGCTTTCCATAAAGGCGACTGTCGATGCAGCAAAATCTGCATACTTGTCACTGTATTCGAGAATCATCTTTTCAAAATTAATCATACCAACAGATCCTCCCTTGTGGTCAGCACCATGCTGTATTAAAAATATACAACACCCTGTGCAAAACACGTTGTAAGCGATACAGAAAAACATTGCAGCAGATCACAAAGTGAGCAGTCAATTTTCCTATCACTCAATATGCAGGTAACGCTGGATGCCACGTTCCTAAATGCCGTATAGTTTGTCTTTGCTGACAGGTATAGAGGACATACGTGGTGTTGCGGCATTCAGTCACATCCTCCAGAATTCGCGCGATCGGTTACGATCCCGATAAACGCATATTGGAAATCGCCTTTCATAACGGTGAGATTTATCAATACCTAGATGTTCCGGAAAGAATTTATAAAAAATACATTTCCGATGCAGTGGTTTCGAAAGGCCGGTTTTTCGATGGGGTGATAAAAGGGAAATTTTTATGCCGCCGATTGGCCTAGTCGGGCCGTAGGCGTTTTTTCAGTAACAAACATTCTGGGTAACAAAAAGGCAAACGGGAGCTAAGCTCCCGTTTGTTGGTTAACGCCGCTGTTCACCAGGCAGAGGCCTGGTGAACGACAATTACGGCTGCTTACCGATGTAAGCCAGGATTCCGCCGTCAACGTACAGAATGTGACCATTCACGAAATCAGACGCGTTGGACGCCAGGAATACAGCAGGCCCTTTCAGATCGTCGGTCGTGCCCCAGCGTGCAGCAGGTGTTTTTGCGATGATGAACTGGTCGAACGGATGACGAGAGCCATCAGCCTGAATTTCACGCAGCGGTGCAGTTTGCGGCGTAGCGATGTAGCCTGGGTCAATACCGTTACATTGAATGTTGGCTTCGCCAAATTCGACCCTGTACACGATTCTGTGTAAATGCCTTTTCTCAGTAGTGACCGTCCAGACGATCACCGAACTCGATAATAAAGCGGCTCATAGCCATACGCCAGTCCCTCAGCGGCATCGTCCATTTTTGT
>NZ_JBPETA010000362.1:0-1309 GCF_051710365.1 Symbiopectobacterium sp.
CGGAGATTGGGTATTCAATAAAAACGGGCATTTTTACTCTCCCCAGGCACTCCATGCCGCAGGAGCGACCTATCAAGAAGATGGCAATATCCACGGATCATTATGGGGCGGGCATCTCAGCGGATGGCTAAATAATACCTTTGTGCGCGATATTCGATTGGGGCATATGCAGGAAGTTCAGATATGGAAGGGACCAGGCTATCGTGATGAACCGTCGCATGTGATTACCGGCGTGTATAACGGGAATGGTGATGCATATGTTGATTTTGTTCAACGGCGCGTCCTTCAAAAAAACATTAATGGTAACTGGATAAATGTGTGGTTTATGTGATGAAAAACATTAAAAACTTTAAACGATACCACCCTGATTCTGTTGATAAAAAAGTGCTGGAACGCTCTATTGGTGCGATTTTTCTTATCTCAGAAGATGGTCAAGACTGGTATGAGTGCCAGAAAACTTTTCAGCCAGAAACAATGAAAATCGAGTATGAAACCAACGGTGTAATACGTTCAATGGGTTACGATATCAGCGGCTTCTGTCCTGAAGGGTGCAGCGTGGCAGAAGTATCTGAATGGCCCAAAGAGGCAACTGCTAACCGAAAATGGTGCTTTCTTAATGGTCAGGTTGTTCCACGCATCTACACGGCAGATGAACTTATGGAGCAAGCTACCCATAAGCGAGATTATCTACTTGAACAGGCAGCAAAAATTATAGCCCCACTTCAGGACGCCGCAGACCTCGACATGGCGACAGACGCCGAAAAAGTGGCGCTGCTGGCGTGGAAAAAATACCGAGGGCTGCTTAATCGGCTCGATATCAGCAGCGCGCCGGATATCGACTGGCCAGATCCTCCTTCAGAAACCAATCGCCAGAACCACCGTTTCAAGGCTGTTATCCACCGTCACCCTGACGGTCGCGTTATCGACCAGGTGGGCTGACTGCGACTGACCATCCGCGTCATAGTTCAGCGCAGTGCCAACATAGCCGAGACAGAACAATCCTGCATTGGGAAATTTCATGGGCAACGGGAAATCATAGGTTCCTGCCCCTTTATCTTTTCCATATCTTGCCCACTGGATAATCACCCCCGTGTCCCCGCATTTCCACCATCCATTGACCTCGCGCTTCGCCGTATTCGGTTGACCGTAGGCCCCTTTGGGCTGGAAGGTCTTTCTCAGGTAAGCGTCCAGCCACTCATCTCCCCAGACCGAACCGTGGATATTGCCGTCAGCGGCTATCCTTGCGGCTCCGGCATACACGGAAGAAGGGGCACGAAAACCGCCATCTTTATGGAAAACGTACTCACCA
>NZ_JBPETA010000363.1:0-1259 GCF_051710365.1 Symbiopectobacterium sp.
CAGTGGCTGAAACGGCCATGTTCCGGTTCAAAACGCTTCTGGGTGGTCATCTAAGTCTGCGTGACTACGATGCTCAGGTGGGTGAAGCCATGGCGATGGTCAAAGCGCTTAACCGGATCACGCTATATCACGCTATTAGGAATGCCGAACAGTATTCGCATCACGTAACAATCGACCCGATGGGGCACAGTCGTTACAAGTTCTGATTTATTCAACAAAGCCGATATGCAGCAGTCGTTATCAGAGTCTGTGGTGCGTGTGCGGGAAGCCAGCGAGCAGATAGATGTAGGCAGCCGTGAACTGGCGCAAGGCAATGAAGATTTATCACGCCGCACCGAAGAGTCTGCCGCTTCGTTGCAGGAAACCGCGGCCAGTATGGAGCAACTGACGGCTACGGTGCGCAACAACGCGGACAATGCACGCCAGGGACATGCGTTGGCAGAAGATGTGGCGCAAACGGCGCAGCAGGGCAACAAAGTGGTACAGGAAGTGATGGCGAAAATGCAGGAGATTGCGACCAGCGCCAACTGCATTGGTAATATTCTCGGGGTGATTGACGGTATTGCGTTCCAAACCAACATACTGGCGTTGAACGCTGCCGTGGAAGCCGCGCGTGCAGGTGAACAAGGGCGTGATTTTGCGGTAGTGGCCAACGAAGTAAGAACGCTGGCACAACGCAGCTCGCAAGCGTCAAAAGAGATTCATGCGCTGATCGTGGACTCCAACACGCGCGTCAGCGAAGGGTCAACCCTGACGGCTCAGGCCAGTGAAACCATGTCCGCCATTTCAACGCAGATCATTAACGTTAATGTGTTGATGAAGGAAATCGCGCAGGCATCCCAGGAACAGAGCCACGGTATCGATCAGGTCAATATTGCGGTCACACAGATGGAAGTGGTTGCACAGCAAAATGCATCGCTGGTAGAGGAAGCGACGATGGCAACCCGTTCGCTGGAGGATCAGTCAAGGCAGCTGATTTCGGCGATGGATACCTTTAAAGTGCGGCGTGCACAACCGTTGCCGGGGACCACATTGTCAGCATCGGCACTGTTGACACACGCGTCGCTGTAGGTTGTTGCTGAAGAGTAAAAGGGAAATTCCGGGCCAGGCCGGAATTTCCCTTGCAGTGATAACTTGTATTAGTCGCGACTTGATCTGACACTGGACCTTGCAAGGTTGAGAGTTACCGGTTTTGATATGGGTGTCCAATCCTTATACAAAACACGAGGTAACTCTCATGATTCATACTAACAATCCCA
>NZ_JBPETA010000364.1:0-1252 GCF_051710365.1 Symbiopectobacterium sp.
CCTTGTTATAGGAGGGCCAGTTAGTGATTTTAAAATTTTGTTTTGCCATGGAGACCTGATTTTGAAACAACTATGGTGATCTGTTCCGATGATTACCCAAACTTTCTATTTATTCAACAAAGCCTCAAGGATGGCTTCAAGCGGGGAGAACAGACCACATAAAAAAGCATTGATCGGGTCATCTTTCTTATTCTGATGCAGCGAAATAAGTTCACAGCACTTCGCTCTTAACAAACTCAACCGATACAATTCAAAGGATTTATCTTTATCACTTTGGCTGGTTATCGTCACCAGTGAGAGAAATCGGCGCAACTCTTTTTGTCCCAGCAGCATAGCAATGTAGCGAAAATTAGCCTGAAGTGGCATCAGGCTTAAGTTGCTGCGCAACCTGATATTATTGACATATCGCATTGCTTTGTAAGCGAGTGATACATCTTTACTGAGCAATTTTTCGATCTGATCGTAATTTAGCTCCTGTTTGTTTACCTCACTAAGTAGCTGCAATACATTGTAATTATTCACTGATAGTCGGCGTGACTGAATGATTTCTGGTTTGCTGAAAAAGTATCCCTGAAAGAGTGAAATACCTAATTGCTTTGCCTGAGAAGATTGTTCATGCGTCTCAACTTTTTCCGCAAGAAAGGTGATGTGCCGGTAGGGGAGTTTGTTGATGTAGGATGCAATATCAGCAAAGGATGACTACATGAGATCGAATTTGAGCACATCAATGTAAGGTAGAAAACGATCCCATTCGGGAGCCATCAAAAAATCGTCCAGCGCGAGCTTAAAGCCTCGCTTTTTCAACCGTTTTACCGAGGCCAGCAAGGTGTCATCAGGCGGTGCATTTTCCAGAATTTCCAGTACGACCTTTTCTGGCGGTAGCGCCTCAACGAGACCATTGGTAATCATCTGATGTGGAACGTTGATATAGCTGATGTGATCGTCAACCAGCCGACTTAGTGAATTCGTTAAAAACTGTTCCGTTATGATTTGTGCGGTGGCGTATTCTGGAGTGACATCAGGGAACGAATTGCGAATACCATCTCGGAAGAGCAGTTCATAAGCGACGGGCTGGAGGTTCTTATTTAAAATAGGCTGACGCGCAACAAATGAATACATAGTAACCCTCTAAATAGCTGTTCCTAATACCGCTACACTTTTGCCTGTCCATGTTTTCCACTGGGAAACGGGCTGACGGTTTCCATGAAGCGGCGAACCTTGTTCAGTAACTGCCACATTGAACAGCATTGAT
>NZ_JBPETA010000365.1:0-1243 GCF_051710365.1 Symbiopectobacterium sp.
CCGGAGAGCGCCGAATTAACGCCGTCCTCAATAGGCGCATTGTCGGTCGATGAACTGGCGGGTATTCCGCTGCCGTTCCCCGGTGCCGTTGCACCTGCGGGGTTTCTGAAATGCAACGGCCAGACTTTTGATACAGCGCAATACCCGGTTTTAGCATCCCGTTATCCCAGCGGTCAATTACCTGATTTGCGCGGTGAGTTTATTCGTGGCTGGGATGATGGGCGCGGGGTTGATCCTGGGCGTTCACTTCTCTCGGCGCAGAATGATGCGATGCAACCGATAACAGCAAAATGGGTGATAGACGATCAAGCCGCTGGTGGAGGTATCGATTATCCCCCCTCCGGGGCCTTATACATCGACAGCACCGCCACGGTTAATTACGACGCGGTATCAACACGCTATAGGGGTGGCGCACGCGGGGTGTTTGATTCATCGCGCCAAACGCGAACCGCTAACGAAACCCGCCCGCGCAACATCGCCTTTAACTACATTGTGAGAGCAGCATAATGAGCCACTATTCCACTGATATTGAAACCGCCAAATTAGGCGAAAACGGACTCAGCAAAAAGGCTAGCTGGATCACTGTCTATCATGTCAATCAAGACACTGGTGAATACCAGAGCGCCAGCATGGAATACCTCATGCTCGGTGTAGGCCTTCCCGCCCACAGTTACCCCGATGAGCCAGAGTTACCGCCTGTTGGGCAAGCGCTGCATCGCTCGGCTGATGGAAAGTCGTGGGAGTTTTCACCAGATTATCGCGGACAAACGGTTTACAGCACGGAAACACGGCAGGAACAGACTGTCACCCAATTCGGCGAACTGCCGGATAATGTCACGCAGCTGAAGCCAGAAAGTGAGTTTGATGTGTGGAATGGGAAGAAGTGGGTGTTAGATAAGGAAGCGCAAGCGGCTGCCGCGCGCAAAGTTGCGGAGCAGGAGCTTGCATCCCGTAAAGCGACCGCTGCGTCACGCATCAATGAACTGACGTATGCGGTTAATCTCGATATGGCGACGGATGAAGAAAAAGCCGCGCTGACTGAATGGCAAAAATACGCGGTGCTGTTGAGTCGTGTTGATGTGAATGCCACGGACATTGAGTGGCCGGAACAGCCACAATAATGTGTACTAGCTCAGACCTGATCTGACAGTTACCGGTTATTTATACAGGTGTCTGTCAGATTAAATCTGGTTCAGATTTTTTTCTGCCCAGACCCGTTTACCATCAAGTAATGTTGCCATTG
>NZ_JBPETA010000366.1:0-1235 GCF_051710365.1 Symbiopectobacterium sp.
TGCCGGAAGGCGTTGAAATGGTAATGCCGGGCGACAACATCAAAATGGTTGTTACCCTGATCCACCCGATCGCGATGGACGACGGCTTGCGTTTCGCAATCCGTGAAGGCGGCCGTACCGTTGGTGCGGGCGTTGTTGCTAAAGTTATGGCTTAATCGCCAATACGCGAGTAACACCCGTGCGCTAGCGATAGCGTAAGAAAAAGGACACTTCGGTGTCCTTTTTTCATGGCGTTGACAAAACTGTAATTGAAATGGAAACCATTCTTATTTACACTCTAATTGACTGTTTTATAGTCACTTTTTCGACTGCCGTGCGGAAGGTAGCAACGAAAGAGAGTGTGGGTCCGCGACTGAGAGAATGAGTTATCCTGTATGTATGTCTGCCTGTGTAATGCCATTTCCGATAAAGTTATTCGGCACGCCGTTCGCCAGCATCAACCCCGCTCGCTCAATCAGTTGCGCCAGTTAATGCCTATTGGCAGTGACTGCGGCAAGTGTATTCGCCAGGCTCGCCTGATTATGGAAGAAGAGCAGGCGATGTTGTCACCCATCTCTGACGTTGCGTAATTGCCGCTTTTATTGAAACCGCATAAAATGTAGGCGATTTCGTTGACTCTCCCCCCTCCAGTTCTACACTTTTAAGACCTGGAGCGAAGGAGCAATGTCATGAAAGGCGATAAAAAAGTCATAGCACATCTAAATAAGTTGCTGGGTAATGAAATGGTTGCGATTAACCAGTACTTTTTGCATGCCCGTATGTTTAAAAACTGGGGACTGACCCGTCTTGACCAGCACGAATACCACGAATCCATCGATGAAATAAAACATGCCGACCGTTATATCGAGCGTATCCTGTTTCTTGAAGGGGTTCCCAACCTGCAAGATCTCGGCAAGCTCAATATTGGCGAGGATGTTGAAGAGATACTGCGTTCTGACCTGAAACTGGAGTTGGATGGCGCCAAGGATTTGCGCGAGGGGATCGCGTATATGGATTCGGTGCGTGATTATGTCAGCCGCGATTTGCTGATTGAAATCCTGGCCGATGAAGAAGGGCACATCGACTGGATTGAGACGGAACTTGACCTGATAGCGTGCCTCGGGTTGCCTAATTTGTATTAGTCGCGACTTGATCTGACACTGGACCTTGCAAGGTTGAGAGTTACCGGTTTTGATATGGGTGTCCAATCCTTATACAAAACACGAGGTAACTCTCATGATTCATACTAACAATCC
>NZ_JBPETA010000367.1:0-1229 GCF_051710365.1 Symbiopectobacterium sp.
TCCGATGATTACCCAAACTTTCTATTTATTCAACAAAGCCCCAAAACTGGCATAGAAAAACAGCATGATTACCTATTATTCAACAAAGCCTAAATCCGGTCTTACTCCTTCAAAAATACGTCATGGATCTTCACATGAATAACGCCCCTCTCTCGCTGTTGGATAAAAAAGAAGGCGTCGATCGCGAGATGTTCCAAGGTCCGTTGGATCGCGCACAATTTCGTCATGTGCCGCAGCAACCCGGCGTTGAATTATATCAGGCGCACATTGCCCGCTGTGCTTTTGAACCCCATACCCATGACTCCTTTGGTATCGGCACTATCGACTTTGGTGCCGAGCAGTTTCGCTATCGGGGGGCTCAGCACGTGGCAGCGCAGGATACGCTGGTGTTGATAAATCCGGATGAACTGCATACCGGGCAGGCTGTCGGCGAGGAAGGGTGGCGTTACCGCATGATCTATATCGATCCCAAACAGTTGGAGGTGCTCTCCGGTGAGCAAGGCTGGTGGTTTAGCGATGTGGTGCGGCATGACCCACTGGCAGCCCGCCAACTTTCTGCACTGCTGGCCGCGCTGTGGCGTACTCACGACCCGCTGGCTTGTGACAGCTTGATGCTGAGCATCATCGATCTTTTTCGTCCCTTTGCCCGCGTGGCACAGCCGTTACAAACGCAAGCCCTGTCGCGCTTTGACGACGTGAAGCACTACCTCAACGATAACTTCGCTCAGGCCATCACGCTTAACGAGTTGGCCGCCGTCGCATCCCTCAGCCCTTATCATTTTCAGCGGCGCTTTAAAGCGCACTATCACGTCACCCCACACCAAATGCTGATGGCGATTCGTTTGCAGCGGGCCAAACAGTTGCTGTGCCACGGCATGCCTGCCGCACAGGTGGCGGCGGAGGTCGGGCTGACGGATCAGGCCCATCTGACGCGCAGCTTTGCCCAGCGTTACGGCATTACGCCGGTTCGCTATCAAAAACAGGTTATGCCGCACAGCCGCCTCCGCTAAAAAAAGCGCAATATCCTACAATATGTTATCCGGCTTACCGGTTAGGCTTCTCGTGATACGACAACACAAGGGCTTGGCCCTTCAAGCATAATTCCGTCATTCCGCACCTGATTTTTCTTTTTTCGGGACTTGACGGTATTCTGAAGTTCTGAATTTATTACTGCTTTTTGCAGACCAATCAGCATGAGTACTCCCCACGTTACCATCCGTAACCTTGAT
>NZ_JBPETA010000368.1:0-1228 GCF_051710365.1 Symbiopectobacterium sp.
ACAATACACGACATTTTTATCAATAACTTACCGTCCATTTCGACTTGCCGACTCCCTTCCTTAGGCGTGACAAATCACATTCACTAAGGGCCTGAAATCCCGATGACACCCCGTCACTTTGCACGGTATACTGCGCCGATGACAACATCCTCACTCTCCCAACATGACTCCCTGTTCAAAAAGTTCCTCGGCGATATCGCTGTCGCTCGGGACTTTCTGGAAGTACATTTGCCGCCCCACCTGCGGGAGCGCTGCGACTTCAGTACGTTGGTAATGGAGTCGGGCAGTTTTATCGAAGACGACCTGCGCACCCATTGTTCGGATATGCTCTATTCCGTGCAGACGAATGCGGGGAAAGGTTATATCTACACATTAGTCGAACACCAGAGCAGACCCGAAAAGCTGATGGCGTTCAGACTCCTTCGCTACAGCGTTGCAGCCATGCAGCGGCACCTAGAGCAAGGCAACGAGACCTTGCCCGTGGTCATCCCGCTCCTGTTCTACCACGGCACCACGTCGCCCTACCCCTACAGCACCCAATGGCTCGATTGCTTTGCTGACCCTGAACTGGCAGAATCAGTCTATACACAGGCATTCCCGCTGGTTGATATCACCGCTATGCCGGATGATGAAATACTGTCCCATCGGCGGGTAGCCCTGCTGGAATTGGTGCAGAAGCACATCCGAACGCGGGACATGCTGGAACTGGCAGGAGATATCGCCCGCCTGCTCAATCTATGGTCAATACCGAAAGAACAGTTTCGTAGCCTGATGTACTATATTGCAGAGCGGGGAAATACATCGGATGAAGCACAATTCCTACAGCATATCGCCGTCAAAGCCATTGACTACCAGGAGGACATCATGACCATTGCAGAACAACTGGAAGCAAAGGGTATCCAGAAGGGTATCCAGAAGGGTATGCAGCTTGGTGAGCAGAAAGGACGCCAAGAAGGACGCCAAGAAGGACGCCAAGAAGGCGAGCATAGCGCCTCGCTCAAAATTGCAAGGCAACTTATTGCCAATGGCGTTGAACGCAGCATCGTCAAAATGTCGACCGGCCTGTCCGATAATGCACTGGCGAGCCTCGACGACCGACGCTAATTTGTACTAGCTCAGACCTGATCTGACAGTTACCGGTTATTTATACAGGTGTCTGTCAGATTAAATCTGGTTCAGATTTTTTTCTGCCCAGACCCGTTTACCATCAAGTAATGTTGCCATTGGC
>NZ_JBPETA010000369.1:0-1214 GCF_051710365.1 Symbiopectobacterium sp.
AGCGCGGCACTGAACTTGAACCGGTGGCGCGGGAGATGTACCTGCTTAACCAGTTTGACGCAGAAGTTACAGAAGTGGGATTTATTCCCCATCCAGAGATCGTAGGATTTGGCGCATCGCCTGACGGGCTGGTAGGGTGCGATAGTCTGATTGAAATCAAATGCCCCAATACATGGACGCATTTAGAGACCATCAAGACCGGTAAGCCGAAAAACCAATACATCCTACAGATGCACGCCCAAATGATGTGTACGGGCAGGAAATGGTGTGATTTTGTCAGCTATGACGACAGGCTACCGCCAGACCTTGCCTATTACCAGTTGAGAATTCATCGGGAGGATAAGCTGGTTGCTGAAATACAGGAGGCGTTAACGCAGTGCTTGGCTGAACTTGAAAGAGAACTTGAGGCTATCAGGAAATTATCCAAGGTAGCCGCATGAGTACACGCATACCGGTAGGCGGCAATGCAGGTGAGTTCAGCTTGACGCGGGAGGGAAGTTGCTGGCAGTGAAGGGTCGGGCAGGACTCGAACCTGCGGCCTTACGGTTGGGGAACACGTACGCTCTTCCACACTGAGCTACCGACCCAATGGGCAGAATTGCTCAAAGGGCCGTGACGAGAAAAGCTTTCACAACCAGAGAGAGAATACCCAAAATTCCAGCGCTCAGCATCCAGCGAATTAACTTCTGCTCAGAGCGGATACCCGCCATCTCAAGCTGTAAATCCTTGCGGACTAAAGATATCTGAGCCTCGGTCTTCTCAAAGCGAGCCTGCATCTGAGCTTCGTTCTTCTCGAAGCGAGCGTCAATATCCTTACGGACATCGGCTATCTCTGCGGATAGGTCCTTGCGGACATCGGCGACATTTCTGTTTACTTCGGCAATATCAGCTTTTGTAGCGACGTCAGCCACCTCATGAGACTTGCGCACAACGAGTGAAATCGCCCTAGCCTGTTCTCTAGAGATGCCAGCAGTTTCAAGCTCTTCTGACGCCTGCAATGTATCAAATGCAACCTGTCCCATAGCGGATCCTCCTGTGTTAAGCCAAGTGTAAGCGATCTGACCGCCAAACTGCAAAATTTTACCCGTTAGGCTGTGTCCCTTAATTGCTTGAGCTATAGTATCCATCTGTTTCTACGACACTTTGGATTATGGCTCGCTACGATCTTTCTGATGAAGCATGGGCAATCATTGAGCCCTTGTTACCAACCGTTT
>NZ_JBPETA010000370.1:0-1206 GCF_051710365.1 Symbiopectobacterium sp.
CACCAGAAGTTTTGCCGCCTGGCCGCTATTCTTGCCCGTTTTGCTGTTGTGCTCTGCTTTTATCGGCGGGTGCGCGGGGTCGACGGGCGGTGGCTTAAAAGTGATTCGTATCCTGCTGTTGTTCTTGCAAGGACATCGAGAGCTCAAACGATTGGTGCACCCAAACGCGGTCTATACCATCAAGCTTGGACGTCGTGCCTTGCCGGAGCGGATCCTCGAGGCGGTATGGGGCTTTTTCTCCGCCTATGCGTTGGTGTTTATTGTCAGTATGCTGGCAGTTATAGCCACCGGTGTGGATGATTTTTCTGCTTTTGCCGCTGTCACGGCGACGCTAAACAATCTGGGGCCGGGATTAGGGGTAGTGGCCGATAACTTCACCACCATGAATGACGCAGCGAAATGGATTCTGATTTCAACCATGCTGTTCGGGCGTCTTGAGGTGTTTACCTTGCTGGTGTTGTTTACACCTACGTTCTGGCGCGCATAACCTAAAACAAAAAGCCAAAGAGCAATGACCTATGAAAGCGTTGATACTTTTTTCCAGTAAGGATGGTCAAACCAAGGCTATCGCCTCTTATATCGCGACGGTGCTAAAGGGTAAGGTCGAGTGCGATGTGGTGAACATCACGGCCGCTGACAATATCGAACCCGCGCATTACGATCGCATTCTGATCGGTGCTTCGGTACGCTATGGTCATTTCCAGCCCGAGGTTTATGCTTTTATCAAACAACACGTGGGGGAATTGCAGCGTCTGCCAAATGCTTTCTTCTCAGTGAATCTGACCGCGCGTAAGCCAGAAAAGCGCACGGCACAAACCAATCCCTACACCAGGAAGTTTTTGCTGCGCTCCCCGTGGCAGCCAGCACTATGCGGTGTGTTTGCCGGTGTACTGCGCTATCCGCGCTATGGTTGGCTCGACCGGGTGATGATTCAGCTTATTATGCGAATGACCGGTGGTGAGACGGACAGCAGTAAAGAGATTGAATACACCGATTGGCAACAGGTTGAGCATTTCGCACATGAATTTGCTCAGCTTGGTGCAAAAAAACGCGTTTAATGCTGATGTTTAGTACGCACTGCCGAAAAAACACCCACTCAGAAATAAAATTGAAATTAGGCCTTGTCAGGGCGCGAGAAGTGTCTATACTGCGCCTCCACTGACACGGCAACAGCGATTCGCAGTTGCGGTAACAGTCGGAAAGTTA
>NZ_JBPETA010000371.1:0-1181 GCF_051710365.1 Symbiopectobacterium sp.
ATGGCGATGGTCAAAGCGCTTAACCGGATCACGCTATTAGGAATGCCGAACAGTATTCGCATCACGTAACAATCGACCCGATGGGGCACAGTCGTTACAAGTTCTGATTTATTCAACAAAGCCACTTTAAGAATAAATTCGACGGTATCGCTCGCCGAGACCATCGTTGATGTTCTCGGCGAGCGATACCGTCGAATTTATTCTTAAAGTAGGTGCGGAATGACGGTTCCATTGCTTTCTCCTATTCCTCGCATTCTGCTTATCATCAACAATACGAAAATTACATATTCTATTATCACTCCTTATTCCGTTTATATGATCTATCTCACCGTCAGGTTCAACACCATATACATATATCCAAGCAAGTCTATGAGCCCTGCATCGTTTTTTGGGCTTTGTTGAATAATAGGTAATCATGCTGTTTTTCTATGCCAGTTTTGGTAGAAAATGCTTGTCATCTTAGGTGTACAGTTTTCTCATGAGGCCTAACTGCATGATTTTGCGTTGCGAGGATCCGTCGTTTCACTTGGCTGCCAGCATAAAATCTATTTATTCAACAAAGCCCGTTTTTTGTTTACCGATATACGAACATAGCCCCTTCCATCAAGAGAGTCGGCCACCTTCCCGGAATAAGTGGCATTCCAGCATTCTCTTATGTTTTTCCTTTCCTTATATCTAAATATTCCGGTGTCACTATCATAGTGATATAGTTCATTAACTTCTTTTTGAGTTGGGTAGTTTTTGCCATTCATCGCTTAATCTTCCCCTGCGCCAGTAAAATCGCCTGTGTGCGCATGACGCCTTCCAGATGATGCAGCCGGGCATAGTCGGCATCGGTGATACGCGTGCGGCGGTCTATTTCGTCGTGACAGGCAGAACAGGCCCATGCGCCAAAAAGGTCGTCAGGCTTCATTCCGGTGCCGCAAATGCCAGACATTCGGTAATGGGCCAGCACTACGGTTTCAGCGTTGCCGTTACAGATACCCGAGAGCCTCACCTGACACTCTCGGCCTCTGGCCTCTTTCCTAAGATTCGCCATATCTACCTCCACATCCGGTTAATCAGCGCGTGTTTGCTTACCACGGTCATCCCTTTAGGGGTTGTGCGCCACGGTCGCCAGATGAACAACACGCTGCCCTTGCTGTTACCCGCCTTGCCTTTTTTGCCCGTTTCAGCGCTGA
>NZ_JBPETA010000372.1:0-1167 GCF_051710365.1 Symbiopectobacterium sp.
CCAGGCGGCAAAACTACTGGTGGTAAACCCTGCGGTGGTCGCCATGGACACCACCTGGAAAAACGCCTGATTCAGCGTCTGGATACCGCTGTCGTAAACATTATGGAACCACAGCACCAGCGTGCACACCGCCACCAGCGACATCTGAACAAAGATGAACATGCGAAATTCCGGATCGCGACCGTACACTTTGAGACTTCTGCCGCTCAGCATGGCAAAGTGCAAACTGTAATTACAGCCGGAAATCAGCAGAAACACCGCGATGATGGTATTGATGGTAGGGCTGTTGAAATAGCCGATGCTAGCGTCATGGGTTGAAAAGCCACCGATGGCAATAGTGGAAAAGCTGTGTCCGATAGCATCAAACAGTGACATCCCCGCCAACCACAGCGCTACCGCACAGGCCACGGTAAGCAGCACATAGATCATCCATAATGTTTTCGCGGTTTCCGCGATGCGAGGCCGCATTTTATTATCTTTCAACGGCCCAGGCATCTCAGCACGGTAGAGCTGCATGCCCCCAACGCCGAGGATAGGCAGAATCGCCACCGCTAATACGATGATCCCCATCCCGCCGAACCACTGCAACATCTGCCGATAAAACAGAATGGCTTTTGGCAAAGAATCCAACCCGACCAGCGTGGTCGCGCCCGTGGTGGTTAAGCCGGAGAACGATTCGAAAAAGGCATCGGTGACGCTGAGGTTTGGATGTTCAGAGAAGATAAAGGGCAATGCCCCTACGCTACCCAGCACGGTCCAAAACAGCACCACGATCAAGAAGCCTTCTCGCGAGGCCAACTCATGCTTGTGTTTACGATTGGGAAACCAGAGTGCGCTGCCGATAAACAGGGCAACCAGAAAGGTTTGCGTAAATGCCCGTCCTGCGCCGTCACGATAAATCAGAGCAACCAGGCCAGGGATAAACATGGTCCCGGAAAAAAGAATAACCAGTAACCCTACAATGCGGGTAATGGCGCGCAGGTGCATGGCGAAACATCCTTAACGAGTCATCAAACAGCGCTGAATTATTATCATATAATGTGTACTAGCTCA
Source organism: Symbiopectobacterium sp. (assembly GCF_051710365.1). Classification (NCBI taxonomy): domain Bacteria; kingdom Pseudomonadati; phylum Pseudomonadota; class Gammaproteobacteria; order Enterobacterales; family Enterobacteriaceae; genus Symbiopectobacterium; species Symbiopectobacterium sp. The sequence goes on from NZ_JBPETA010000372.1 coordinate 1,054, forward strand.
GACCTGATCTGACAGTTACCGGTTATTTATACAGGTGTCTGTCAGATTAAATCTGGTTCAGATTTTTTTTCTGCCCAGACCCGTTTACCATCAAGTAATGTTGCCATTGGCGTG
>NZ_JBPETA010000373.1:0-1165 GCF_051710365.1 Symbiopectobacterium sp.
ACAGTTATTTAGCCATACGGTTAGAGAACCGCGCTGCTTGAGGGCCTTGTTATAGGAGGGCCAGTTAGTGATTTTAAAATTTTGTTTTGCCATGGAGACCTGATTTTGAAACAACTATGGTGATCTGATCCGATGATTACCCAAACTTTCTATTTATTCAACAAAGCCTTCCTGCGTATGAAACGCCGCGTGAATAAGGGGATAACGCCCGTTGCCGTTATCAGACGGTAATCTCTTTCCACTCGATAATGGATAATGCCCCGGTCGGGCACGCCGTCGCGCATTCACCGCACAGAATGCATTTGCCCGATTTTTTGGTCTGCGGGTTAACGGTTGCCATCATCCAGGGACAGGCGGTGGTACAGGCGGCGCAGCCGATGCAGCGCTTGGTGTCCACGGCGATGCTGCCATGCTCTTCATTGAAGACGATAGCCTTGATAGGACAGGCTTTCATGCATTCGGGATCTTTACACTGCCGACAGGTGTCATTGGTGAAATTGAGATCGCCGTACAAGCCGCCGCCGGAGCCAAGCCCACCGTCGCCGTAGTAGAAATGGCGATGGATTTTGACGCGTGAGAAATAGGAACCAACGCTACCGTCATTAAACGACGTGCAGGCGGTTTCGCAGCGATGACACCCGGTGCAGCGGGCGCGGTTTGTCACCAGCACGCCTTTGGGGGTGGTCGTCAGCCCGATAACGCCGCTGTCGATCTGCTCCTGTCGGCACCCCAACAGTGAAAGCAGTGCTGGCGCAATAGTGATCCCTGCCAGGCCTTTGCCTTAAATCCGCAGGAATTCGAGTCTTGTTAGTCCCAGATCCAATAAAGGACGCTCAACCTGATTAGGCATTTAATTTTCATCCTCCGCATACCCGAATACATGAGCACGGAAATCAACGCAGTACAAAACACGCAACAAGGCGGCAAGAAATAACGTGACAGTAAACACTAACCGTTGTATAAAATAGTTAATAACGATGTCTCATCACAACTGCTTATTACCCGCGTCTGTTTTGCGAACTGACTTACGATGCAATGTTGAATCCGTCATTCCGCACCTACTTTAAGAATAAATTCGACGGTATCGCTCGCCGAGAACATCAACGATGGTCTTGTGAACAGAATTGAGGTTGGATACTTGTGGTGGTCTGTCACCAATACTGAA
>NZ_JBPETA010000374.1:0-1134 GCF_051710365.1 Symbiopectobacterium sp.
CTATGGGAAGCATTCACCCATTTTCGCGCGCAGCATCCGCAGGCCACGCTGCGGCGCCTGCACTTTATCAGCTTTGAAAAATTCCCGTTGCGCGTGGCCGATCTGGAACAGGCGCACGCCCACTGGCCGACACTCGCCCCTTAACGCCGAAGCACTGCGGCAGGCATGGCCGTCGGCGCTGCCGGGCTGTCATCGCCTGATTCTGGCTGACGGTGCCATCACTCTCGACCTGTGGTTTGGCGATATCAACGACTTACTGCCAACGCTGGACGATTCCCTGACGCATCAGGTTGACGCCTGGTTTCTCGATGGCTTTGCCCCGTCCAAAAACCCGGACATGTGGACAGAGAACCTGTTTCACGCCATGGTTCGTCTGTGCCGGGCGCAGGGTACCTTTGCGACATTCACTGCCGCAGGGTTTGTGCGTCGGGGACTACAGCAAGCCTGCTTTGATGTGGAAAAGATCAAGGGCTACGGACAAAAACGCGAAATGCTGCGCGGCGTATTACCGAACGCCATCCTTGCCCCGGTGGCAACCCCCTGGTATTCACGCCCGGCCGCCAGCGCGACAGAGGATATCGCTATTATTGGCGGTGGCATTGCCAGCGTACTGACAGCACTGGCGCTGCTGCGACGCGGCGCGCACGTGGCACTCTATTGTGAAGATGAGGCACCGGCGTTAGGCGCATCCGGTAATCGTCAGGGAGCCCTTTACCCGTTACTCAATGACAAACACGATGCGCTTTCCCGCCACCGCTTTTGGTTTTGCCCGCCGCCAGTACGATTCACTGCTGCAAGCCGGTATCGCCTATGAACATGACTGGTGTGGTGTGAACCAGATTGCCTACGATGAAAAAAGCGCGCGCAAAATCACGCAAATCTTGCACGGCAACTGGCCGACAGAGGTGGTTACGCCGCTCAGCGCTGATGAGATGGATGCAACGGCCGGATTAGCGATAGGTTTTTCAGGTGTGAGCTATGCCGAGGGTGGCTGGCTGTGCCCGGCAGAGCTAGGCTGTGTCCCTTAATTGCTTGAGCTATAGTATCCATCTGTTTCTACGACACTTTGGATTATGGCTCGCTACGATCTTTCTGATGAAGCATGGGCAATCATTGAGCCCTTGTTACCAACCG
>NZ_JBPETA010000375.1:0-1102 GCF_051710365.1 Symbiopectobacterium sp.
AGTTCAGTATTGGTGACAGACCACCACAAGTATCCAACCTCAATTCTGTTCACAAGACCATCGTTGATGTTCTCGGCGAGCGATACCGTCGAATTTATTCTTAAAGTAGGTGCGGAATGACGGGTCAGAACATTGGCGGGATCATTCACTTGGGATTATATAAAAAATTTGCATAATCCAGCGGCGTCATCAGGGTGGCGCTGAATTCGATGATGGCGATCAATATTCACCTATTTTTAATGTGGAAAATCGATAAAAAAAACATTTAATATATATTTTATTAACAATAACACCCATTTTACGTCTTACGGTTCTGTGATAGGGATCACCGCCAACAACGTGAGCATTTTTTCACCGCTTGTTCAGGCTGAAAACGGCGCTATTATCTACGCGCTCGCTCTACCTACTACTGAGGGTCGCCCATGGAACTCCGCCAGTTGCGCTGCTTTATCGCGGTGGCAGACGCACTACATTTCGGCCACGCAGCCCAGCAGCTCGATATGTTGCCCTCCGCCCTCGGACGCCATATTCGCCTGTTGGAAGAGAGCCTCAACGTGCGTCTGTTCGTGCGTTCCACGCGCAGCGTGGCGCTTACGACACACGGCCACAAACTGTTGGAAGAAGGGAAGAAAATCGTGGCTGAAGTGGATGCGCTGGAAGTCCACTTTCGCTGTCAGGGACGCCTTCAGGCACGCACGCTGCGCATTGGAGCCATCGACAGCGCAGCAATTGCGCTGGTGCCTCATCTGCTACCCGCATTTCGTCACGCCTGTCCCGACGTAGATGTGCGCATTATTGATGAAAACAAAACCGCGCAACTGCTGCCCAAGTTGAAATCCGGCCAACTGGATATGGCGTTTATCCGCCCGCTGAAAGAGAGCGATCCGCAACTCACCACCCGCTTTCTGCTCTACGAAAATGTGGTGCTCGCCATCGCCGAGCGCCATCCGTTAGCGACGCGCCGCAGCGTGACCATCGAGAATATCGACACGCTGCCGCTTATCGTACCGGCACGCCGCGAGCGGCCGCACAGCCACGATGTCACCATCAAGCGGGTTCTATCAGGCGGGGCTTAAACCCCATATTGTGCAGCTCGTCGATG
>NZ_JBPETA010000376.1:0-1087 GCF_051710365.1 Symbiopectobacterium sp.
GGTGGGTTTCTTCCGGGTGATAGCTCCCCATGAGGGCAGCATGACCCGAGAATGCATCATGCATGGGGTGCTCCTGTTTTTATATTGCTATTTGGGTGTCGTATTTTGCATGGCTCATGGTCTTCCAACTCAGGCCGTTATCTTTGGATAACATGCGCCAATAGAGGGAGAGTCGTATTGATAAATAACCGGTTCGTCGTATGCGTCTTGCATGGATGAGTCCTTCACGGTATAAGCGCTTAAATAACTTCTCACGCTCTCTTATCCTGTTAGGTATTTTAGGTTTCACGGGCCTTCTCCATTTGATATTTGATTAATGCCTGAGTTGCACGACTGTGACGACGGCGGGCATTATGCAACTCACGTTTTTTCTTGAGCATAGAGATAAAATAGGGGTCAGTATGTTTAATGACACCTTCGTACTCTGGTTTATCCGGGCTGAGTCGACCGCCATCAATACCAGGGTCACCATGCTCACGGAAATATTGGCGCATGGCGGTACGATAAATATCTTTCAGTGTTACCATAGCCTTTTCGCAAGCGACAATATCTTTAGATGCTGCAATAATACGAGCAACGATGACTTCCTGTGATTGCTTCATGATTTCTCCTTTATGCAGCCTGAAGATATTTATCGTGGGTAAATTGTCCATTCCAGCCTTTCTTCATCGGAAGCTCGCCTTTCAGATAGTGGCGATACAACCATTTAGCGCCTTCTTTTAAAAGAATGACTTCATAAAATTTCTTCTTGCCTTTTTCGGTGTTAACGGTGACTGTTTTCTCGGTAAAGTATTTGTCGCGTGCATAAGCCTTTATACGCCACTCATAAGGTTTATTTTCCTCTTTCTGTCCATCGTAGAGGAAATTACGCTCTGCCAAGAACAGATTTACTCCCATAATATTCACACCGTTCAATTGCTTGCAGAACTGGACAGGAGTCATGCCGACCTGGAATAAGTTTTGTAACCGTCATTCCGCACCTGATTTTTCTTTTTTCGGGACTTGACGGTATTCTGAAGTTCTGAATTTATTACTGCTTTTTGCAGACCAATCAGCATGAGTACTCCCCACGTTACCATCCGTAACC
>NZ_JBPETA010000377.1:0-1062 GCF_051710365.1 Symbiopectobacterium sp.
CATGGCGATGGTCAAAGCGCTTAACCGGATCACGCTATTAGGAATGCCGAACAGTATTCGCATCACGTAACAATCGACCCGATGGGGCACAGTCGTTACAAGTTCTGATTTATTCAACAAAGCCTTGAAAAGGTCAAACATCTGATAGAAAAATATCAGGAGCGTTATCGCCGAACCATCTATTTTACGGACAAGAGCGGCCAGGTGGTGTTACACGGTGATGATTTTCGCAATGCGCTAAATATTCACCAGCAGCCGGAATTATCCGCCCTCGCGACCGCCATTTTGACCAATCCAGGAGGTAGCTATCAATATGACGACGACGGTCCGGTATTTCTCAATACGCGCTTGATTCCCGAATTTGACTGGTATTTGATGATCGAGCAGCGTAGCCACCCCAGTGAACATAGGCTGTGGATTACGTTAATGAAAAATCTGGGCTTCAGCCTGGCGGCAAGTCTGTTGTTTCTGTTTTTGCTGTGGTTAACCATCGGTGGCTACCAGCGTCGCCTCGAACGTATGGCTACCATAGATAAGCTGACCGGTGTGATGAATCGCCAGGCGTTTGATTATTTTTTCAAACGCCTGCGTGCCATGCGTTTTACTCATCGCAAACCCATGTCAATCCTGCTCCTGGATATCGACCATTTTAAACGGGTTAATGATGCCTACGGCCACGGCGTGGGCGATTTGGTGCTGCAAAATATTGCACAACTTCTGCTGCAAGCGATCCGCAGTTCCGATCAGGCGTGTCGCTGGGGGGCGAGGAGTTTGTGGTGTTACTGGATGACTGTACGCTGGAGAATGCGCTGCAACGGGCTGATATTCTGCGCCGCGCAGTGGAAATCGCCGAAGTGTCATACCAGAAAGAAAAAATCCACATCACCATCAGCGTGGGCGTCACCCAGTATCGCGAAAATGAGAATCTGGACACCTTTATCCGTCATTCCGCACCTGATTTTTCTTTTTTCGGGACTTGACAGTATTCTGAAGTTCTGAATTTATTACTGCTTTTTGCAGACCAATCAGCATGAGTACTCCCCACGTTACCATCCGTAACCT
>NZ_JBPETA010000378.1:0-1058 GCF_051710365.1 Symbiopectobacterium sp.
ACCGTACTGGCTAAAACCTACGGCGGTAGCGCGCGCGCATTCGATCAGATCGATAACGCGCCGGAAGAAAAAGCACGTGGTATCACCATCAACACGTCTCACGTTGAATACGACACCCCGACCCGTCACTACGCACACGTTGACTGCCCGGGACACGCCGACTACGTGAAAAACATGATCACCGGTGCTGCCCAGATGGACGGCGCGATCCTGGTAGTTGCTGCGACTGACGGCCCGATGCCGCAGACTCGTGAGCACATCCTGCTGGGTCGTCAGGTAGGCGTTCCGTACATCATCGTGTTCCTGAACAAATGTGACATGGTTGATGACGAAGAGCTGCTGGAACTGGTTGAAATGGAAGTACGTGAGCTGCTGTCTCAGTACGACTTCCCGGGTGATGATACCCCGATCGTTCGTGGTTCAGCGCTGAAAGCACTGGAAGGCGACGCTGAGTGGGAAGCAAAAATCATCGAACTGGCTGGCTACCTGGATTCCTACATCCCAGAACCAGAGCGTGCGATTGACCGTCCGTTCCTGCTGCCTATCGAAGACGTATTCTCCATCTCCGGTCGTGGTACTGTAGTTACCGGTCGTGTAGAGCGCGGTATCGTTAAAGTGGGTGAAGAAGTTGAAATCGTGGGTATCAAAGATACTGCTAAATCAACTTGTACTGGCGTTGAAATGTTCCGCAAACTGCTGGACGAAGGCCGTGCGGGTGAGAACGTTGGTGTTCTGCTGCGTGGTATCAAACGTGAAGAAATCGAACGTGGTCAGGTACTGGCTAAGCCGGGCTCCATCAAGCCGCACACCAAGTTCGAATCTGAAGTGTATATCCTGAGCAAAGATGAAGGTGGCCGTCATACGCCGTTCTTCAAAGGCTACCGTCCTCAGTTCTACTTCCGTACTACTGACGTAACGGGCACCATCGAACTGCCGGAAGGCGTTGAAATGGTAATGCCGGGCGACAACATCAAAATGGTTGTTACCCTGATCCACCCGATCGCGATGGACGACGGCTTGCGTTTCGCAATCCGTGAAGGCGGCCGTACCGTTGGTGC
>NZ_JBPETA010000379.1:0-1047 GCF_051710365.1 Symbiopectobacterium sp.
TTTGGCTTGGTGTTTTTTGGGCAATACCGCATCGATCATTTTTGCAATACTCAGTTCATCGCACAGTGCAGCGACGAGACCTAAGTGATCAAGGTTACGGATGGTAACGTGGGGAGTACTCATGCTAATTGGTCTGCAAAAAGCAGTAATAAATTCAGAACTTCAGAATACCGTCAAGTCCCGAAAAAAGAAAAACCAGGTGCGGAATGACGGATTCAACAGTTGGAGGATTATTTAATCAGGCAAAAAAATACAAAGCACATAAGTAAGAGGTAAGCATCTCAATCCGTGGATTTGAATAATGCAATAAATAACGTTCCGATGAAAATCACTTATTATAAATGGCAAATAAAATAGCGAGGAATAAAGCAGTATGAAATGTTGGTGGGTCGTGCAGGGTTCGAACCTGCGACCAATTGATTAAGAGTCAACTGCTCTACCAACTGAGCTAACGACCCAACGCCGTGGATTATTCTCCCGTTGCCTGCCGCTGTCAAACGGTTAATTCGATTTTTTTCTTTTCGCTTCCAACCATGAAAATCCGATTGTCGGCAAAAGCCGATTTTGTTAGTCTTGCCCGCGTTTATATCCGTCATCTCAATTCCTAGTATGCCAGCCTTGTTCGAACAGAAAATACACAGACGTAAAACGTGCGAATGTTCACTTTCTCTATGCCACGTCCTCGGTATCATGCGCGGCATTGCCAGGTTGGTTTAACAGGATCTATTTATACCTATCGCTATCATCAGAGAGCCATTCAAGAGCTCAACACAACATCACCGACAAAAACAGGAAATTTAACACATGGTAGATAACGTCAAAGAGGTCGACGACCTTACCTCAGTCCATGATGAAGGCCTAAGGCGCAACCTGACCAACCGGCATATCCGGCATATACAGCTTATTGCTATCGGCACCGGTTTATTTGTATTAGTCGCGACTTGATCTGACACTGGACCTTGCAAGGTTGAGAGTTACCGGTTTTGATATGGGTGTCCAATCCTTATACAAAACACGAGGTAACTCTCATGATTCATACTAACAATC
>NZ_JBPETA010000380.1:0-1046 GCF_051710365.1 Symbiopectobacterium sp.
TGGTAGAAAATGCTTGTCATCTTAGGTGTACAGTTTTCTCATGAGGCCTAACTGCATGATTTTGCGTTGCGAGGATCCGTCGTTTCACTTGGCTGCCAGCATAAAATCTATTTATTCAACAAAGCCGCGTGACGAATGATCTTTCTAAATCGCTCTTACTTCCAGGCTGCACGCAAACTGTCCAAACGCTGCACATACTGATTTAAACTTTCGTACAACTCATCCGCATTGTGATTCGTCTCTCCAGCCCCACCGACGTACATGAGAATATCAGATGATTCATTTAGGCACAGACTCCCTATCCCTGAGCGTAATTCTTTAAAATTCTCTATGAGAATTTTTTGATAGAAAGTGCATGGATTATCTTCATTTTTCAAATGGCGCACCACGCCATAAAAATACCACTTCCCATCATCAAGTTGTAGTGACACTGGGTATTTACCATCGATTAATAATAAAATCTGTTGTTTTTCGTCTAATTTCAGATCTAATCCTAGTTTTTCACCTAAAAAATGAATTTGTCTTTCCGAACCGGCATTTGTCATTAATCTCCCTCCCGATAGATGTAAAATTTTATTTTTCCTTTAACATATCTGAAAGTGTGAAATCAAAAAAACACATTACTGCTTATAATAGCCTCGCAGTTTCTCTGCCTGTTAAATACACTTCATTATCACTGCTGGATTCGTCTGACGCTGAACCGTAAAGACTATCTATCTCATAGGGCTCTGATGACGCCTCTTGATATAAACTAAGTTCTTCCGCTGTTGGCGGTGGAGGAAAATCATCAATATCTGACAAATCACCCAGTGAAAGTTCAAGTTCTTCTGGCGTTGGCGCTGGTGGAAAATAATCACTGTCAGCCAAAGATATCACTTCAGTATTGTCGTCTTCACTGCATACTGAATTAAAAAAACTGTCAATCCGTCATTCCGCACCTGATTTTTCTTTTTTCGGGACTTGACAGTATTCTGAAGTTCTGAATTTATTACTGCTTTTTGCAGACCAATCAGCATGAGTACTCCCCACGTTACCATCCGTAACCT
>NZ_JBPETA010000381.1:0-1019 GCF_051710365.1 Symbiopectobacterium sp.
ACGATGGACAGAAAGAAGAAAACAAGCCCTATGAATGGCGTGTAAAGGCTTATGCGCGAGATAAATACTTTACCGAAAAAACTGTCACCGTTAACACCGAAAAAGGCAAGAAGCAATTTTATGAAGTTATTCTTTTAAAAGAAGGCGCTAAATGGCTCTATCGCCAATATCTCAAGGGCAAGCTTCCGATGAAGAAATACTGGAATGGACTATTTACCCACGATAAATATCTTCAGGCTGCATAAGGAGAAATCATGAAGCAATCACAGGAAGTCATCGTCGCCCGTATTATTGCAGCGTCTAAAGATATTGTAGCGTGCGAAAAAGCAATGGTAACACTGAAAGATATTTATCGTACCGCCATGCGCCAATATTTCCGCGAGCATGGTGACCCCAGTATTGATGGCGGTCGACTCAGCCCGGATAAACCAGAGTACGAAGGTGTCATTAAACATACTGACCCCTATTTTATCTCTATGCTCAAGAAAAAACGTGAGTTGCATAATGCCCGCCGTCGTCACAGTCGTGCAACTCAGGCATTAATCAAATATCAAATGGAGAAGGCCCGTGAAACCTAAAATACCTAACAGGATAAGAGAGCGTGAGAAGTTATTTAAGCGCTTATACCGTGAAGGACTCATCCATGCAAGACGCATACGACGAACCGGTTATTTATCAATACGACTCTCCCTCTACTGGCGCATGTTATCCAAAGATAACGGCCTGAGTTGGAAGACCATGAGTCATGCAAAATACGACACCCAAATAGCAATATAAAAACAGGAGCACCCCATGAATTATGCATTCGCGGGTCATGCTGCCCTCATGGGGAGCTATCACCCTGAAGAAACCCACCTGGATAAATGGGTTCAATGGCTGAGAAACGGATACAAGAAGGCTTATCGATATCCTCGAGCAGCAACGCAAACCTCTACGACCTGCCCCAGCACCTTAATCAAGACTGTTACAGCCTGAAATCACCTGCATCACTGCACACCCTGTCTGCAACCTTCACTGTA
>NZ_JBPETA010000382.1:0-1015 GCF_051710365.1 Symbiopectobacterium sp.
GTTCAGTATTGGTGACAGACCACCACAAGTATCCAACCTCAATTCTGTTCACAAGACCATCGTTGATGTTCTCGGCGAGCGATACCGTCGAATTTATTCTTAAAGTAGGTGCGGAATGACGGATGAAACTGGGAAAAATCATGTTATTTTCGGCACTAGTAGCCTGTTATGCAAATGTTCAGGCTGCCGGATTTAACTGCTCGCTCGAAAACCTCAATGAAACCGAAAAAACAATATGCAGCACGCCTGCGCTGAGTGGTATCGACTCCATCGCGAATCGGCGTTATACGATTGCAATAGATAATAGCGTTGCTAAAGGTTCTCTGATGAGGGAGCAACGCGAATGGTTGGCACAAAGAAATGCATGTGGCACTGACGTTGACTGTATAAAATCTGAATATCAGCAGCAGATTCGCTATCTTGAAATGGTTCATCAATTTTCTTCTGTCAAAAATTTGTTTGGCAAATGGCTGGATAAGCCGTTAAAGAAAGGGATGAAAACCGCGTCGGGATTCGCTATCGAGGAAGCGCCCTGGAAGATAAAAAGGCTGTTTCGTTTTCACGGTGAAATGCGGAAGTATGATGAAAATAATAATGGTTACTGGCGTCTGGTCACGTATTCAATGAGTGTATTGCTACATAGTCTGGCATGCAAAAAAGGTGTTTAAAACCAGCCTGAATGCATGAAGAGAACATAGAGCATGAATACTATTTTTATTGCGGAGAAACACATTGAATACGTGACCCCCTCGTCTTGAGGCGATTAAATTGCACAGATAAAGGATTAATTAACGGGAGGCTTCGCCGCCCAGCACTTCAATCAGGTTTTTAAGTAACGCTGACAGTTCACCAGTAATAAGCACAGCATCGGCATCAAACCGTTGGTTAATATGTATTAGTCGCGACTTGATCTGACACTGGACCTTGCAAGGTTGAGAGTTACCGGTTTTGATATGGGTGTCCAATCCTTATACAAAACACGAGGTAACTCTCATGATTCATACTAACAATCCCA
>NZ_JBPETA010000383.1:0-1011 GCF_051710365.1 Symbiopectobacterium sp.
CATGGCGATGGTCAAAGCGCTTAACCGGATCACGCTATTAGGAATGCCGAACAGTATTCGCATCACGTAACAATCGACCCGATGGGGCACAGTCGTTACAAGTTCTGATTTATTCAACAAAGCCAGTGGGACGCTGAAAAAGATCACCTGGCGGATTATACCCTATGTCATGGTGGTTTATTTTGTCGGCTTTTTTGACCGTATTAATATCGGGTTTGCAGCGTTAACCATGAATCAGGATTTAGGTTTTTCCGATGCGGTTTTTGGTTTAGGTGCGGGTTTATTTTTTCTCGGTTATTTTCTTACGGATGTTCCTTCTAATATTATTTTGCAGAAAGTCGGACCACGTATTTGGCTCATGCGTATTTTGCTAAGTTGGGCGGTGATCACCGCGTTTATGATTAATGTGAAAACCGTGGAAGGGTTTTATATTCTGCGTTTTCTGCTGGGTGTCGCGGAAGTCGGTTCTTTCTCCGGCATTATTCTTTATCTCAGCACCTGGTTCCCAATGAAACGGCGGGCGCAGATGATTGCCTTGTTTATGGCCGCCGCCCCGATTTCCGCGATGGTTGGCTCACCGCTGGCAGGGGCTATTCTCAGCGCTCACGGCGCGCTTGGCCTAGCGGGCTGGCAGTTAATGTTCCTGATTTGTACCGTCGCGGCGACGGTAATGGGTGTGTTTACCTGGTTCTATGTTAACGACAAGCAGGAGAAAAACCGCTGGTTGACGGCGGAAGAAACGCAGTGGTTGGTGGTGACGCTGGCGGCGGAAAAACAGAACAAAGGTGAAGTGGTTAAAGTCAGCATCTGGAAAGGGCTGACCGATATTCGTGTTCTGACGCTGGCCGTGGTCTATTTCGGCACCTCTGCCGGGCTCTATTCTCTCAATCCGTCATTCCGCACCTGATTTTTCTTTTTTCGGGACTTGACGGTATTCTGAAGTTCTGAATTTATTACTGCTTTTTGCAGACCAATCAGCATGAGTACTCCCCACGTTACCATCCGTAACCT
>NZ_JBPETA010000384.1:0-1006 GCF_051710365.1 Symbiopectobacterium sp.
AGTTCAGTATTGGTGACAGACCACCACAAGTATCCAACCTCAATTCTGTTCACAAGACCATCGTTGATGTTCTCGGCGAGCGATACCGTCGAATTTATTCTTAAAGTAGGTGCGGAATGACGGGTCATGCAACAACTTCATTCAATCAGGAGGGATTCATGGGGATAGAAAAACTCTTGGCAGTGGTTGAAACAAGCTATCAGGATCCGAATGCCGTAATCCCTCTTTCGGCACTCAGTCAGGTAATCCATGAGATTATCTGTAGCGAGCAGTCGTCGGAGTACAAAATTAATGGGTGTTACAGTGAGTTAAAGTCGCTGGTAGATGAAATCAAGCAACTTTCCCGAAAACGCCTGTTCGATAAGGTTTATGTTCTGGATTTGACGCACTATAAATCGATGGAACACGCGCTGTTGCTCAAGTTGCAAACGCTGATGAATGAACGTCAGACGTGACACTGAGACGGTATGCCGAGATAGAAACGGCCAGAAGGATCTGGCCTCCAGACTTAACCAGCTATTGTTATTGGCGATAAGCGTGTTTAATCTGTTTCAGCGTGGTGGAAAAGACTTCTGCCTGCGCGGGATCGTCGATTTGAGCGATCTGTTTTTCCATATTGATGATCACTTTTCCGGCATCAGCCTGACCGATGGCTTTTAGCAGGAGCGTAATCATTGCTTTTAAACAGGTTACTTCATCTGCCAGTGTTTCAACGGATTTGCCAGTAGAAAAATCTACGTTGCTCATGCGCTCTCCTTAACAAGCACAATATTATGGAACGCCTTATTCTGCGCTAAGCATGATGACTCATTCTCGCAGTGGGGCATTGGAATGCACGTGAGTATAACACAGTGCGTTACGTGGTGGTGTTGGATTGATTACGCTAAATAGCTGTTCCTAATACCGCTACACTTTTGCCTGTCCATGTTTTCCACTGGGAAACGGGCTGACGGTTTCCATGAAGCGGCGAACCTTGTTCAGTAACTGCCACATTGAACAGCATTGA
>NZ_JBPETA010000385.1:0-985 GCF_051710365.1 Symbiopectobacterium sp.
TTCAGTATTGGTGACAGACCACCACAAGTATCCAACCTCAATTCTATTCACAAGACCATCGTTGATGTTCTCGGCGAGCGATACCGTCGAATTTATTCTTAAAGTAGGTGCGGAATGACGGTTATATAGCCTTTTACTGCCTATTTGCAGTTCTCCAGCTATTTCTTTCAAAGAACACCCGTCAAGCACCAGGAATAAGACAGACACTTCCTTTTCTGTCATTCGCCCACGTACCCTCGTCGCATTCATCTTTCTTAAATAGATTTTATCTATAGACTTCAAGATATTTTCATAACCATCACTGGTATACAACACTGAAAAAATTCTGTCATCCCGTTGCTTCCAGTAGGCAACCAGAGGCTCCATTCATTTGTCAGAAACCAGGATCAAACGCAACCCAGAACGCGTAAGGTAATCCAGCCAACGAGCATTGGTGAAAATTTTTATGTTCGCCAATGAGAAGTCAACAAAGACAAACCCGCCGCCCATGTAGTTGTATTTACTATTCGCAACAACATCAACCAATCCGATGCTGAGGTAATAGTTACTTTCAGGCCATACACAGAACTGCTCTTTAATGCAATTAATGGTTCTTAAAGATGGAAAAGGTAATAATTCACACCGAAACTGACAACTTACACAACTCAGGCCATTAAATATTTTTGTAGTATTTACTTTCATCGTTCATTTTTCCGAATTATCCTACTTGCTACCTCTCTATAATTTCGCCAACGCATAACAATTAGCAGGCATTTTATGCAAACAGAAAAATATAGCAATAGTTTTTTTATCTTTTACATCAAACGACAAAAGGTTAATTTTCCTAAGAACAAAATACACACACAAAAATAGATATATCCGTCATTCCGCACCTGATTTTTCTTTTTTCGGGACTTGGCGGTATTCTGAAGTTCTGAATTTATTACTGCTTTTTGCAGACCAATCAGCATGAGTACTCCCCACGTTACCATCCGTAACCTTGATC
>NZ_JBPETA010000386.1:0-973 GCF_051710365.1 Symbiopectobacterium sp.
TTAACCGCTTATGGCTGCATGATGACATGCCTAAAAATTCAGAGTCACGAGCGATCAGCTATGCACTGAAAACTATCAGATTACTTTATCCTCAGGTGCAATGGGTGCAATCCTTTGCAGATGAGCGCTGTGGGCGTTGTGGCGTGGTGTATCAGGCGAGTAATTTGAATATATCGGCAGCCATTACTCGCGATTCTATGAGCTTGATGGTGAGTGGTATCACGAAATAGCCCGCAACGCGATCACGCGGGGCGGCAAGCGAGGAGAATACCTGAGGGCCAATATAGAGCGTGCAACTGTTCATCGCTTCCAGCAGTTCCGATATATCCGCTTTTTGGACAAACGCGCGAAGAAGCGCCTCAATACAAAATTATTTAAAGTGCAGCCTTATCCTAAGCCGGAAACGTTAAAACCAAGTTCATGATGTTTTAGGGACAATAAAAGCGTTACATCAGTACAGCAATTGGTATCAAATAATTTTCATTTGTGTGATTTTTGAGCGTATCAAATATTTTGCCTTTCGGTATCAAATGATTTGCCGCGCTATACATCCCGTCGAAGTATCAGCAGGCAGCAGCATAACGACCGTTTTATTCTGCTTGCGGCTCTGCTCAGCAGCTTTATCAACCCAGGGGCGGATATTGCTGTACGGGGGATTGCAGAAGATGGCTCCGTTGCTACTCCAGTCACAGGCAAGGGCATCATCCTCTTGCGTCAGATACAGACGGCACAGGGCATTGTCGTGGTCAGCGGCGGCATCGAGGTAGAAGCCAAACTCCGCATCCAGCGCCTGGAAGACCTCGGGCGGTGTGCGCCATGTGTCCTTGTGCTCTGGTCTGGTGTGTGATTTGTACTAGCTCAGACCTGATCTGACAGTTACCGGTTATTTATACAGGTGTCTGTCAGATTAAATCTGGTTCAGATTTTTTTCTGCCCAGACCCGTTTACCATCAAGTAATGTTGCCATTGGCGT
>NZ_JBPETA010000387.1:0-955 GCF_051710365.1 Symbiopectobacterium sp.
CGGTTAATCAGCGCGTGTTTGCTTACCACGGTCATCCCTTTAGGGGTTGTGCGCCACGGTCGCCAGATGAACAACACGCTGCCCTTGCTGTTACCCGCCTTGCCTTTTTTGCCCGTTTCAGCGCTGATAAACGACAATCGGCCTTCGGTGATGAAGCGCACCTCATCAACCGTTTTCTGTGCCTGTGCGAACCATCCCGTCGAGGTATCAGCAGGCAGCAGCATAACGACCGTTTTATTCTGCTTGCGGCTCTGCTCAGCAGCTTTATCAACCCAGGGGCGGATATTGCTGTACGGGGGATTGCAGAATATGGCTCCGTTGCTACTCCAGTCACAGGCCAGGGCATCATCCTCTTGCGTCAGATACAGACGGCACAGGGGATTGTCGTGGTCAGCGGCGGCATCGAGGTAGAAGCCAAACTCCCCATCCAGCGCCTGGAAGACCTCGGGCGGTGTTCGCCATATGTCCTTGTGCTCTGGTCTGGTGTGTGATTTTAGTGTCATCCGACTCTCCCGAAATAATCCCCTGAATAACGCACCTCGCGCAGCCTGACCCCGTTGCCGACCGACCAGGCCTGGGCGTACTGAATCAAACTGTTCATGCGCTTTACGCCCATCTGAGCCGTGCTCTCGCGGATGCTGCAAAACTCCCCCTCCAGCCCCGTAACCACCTCCCCCGGCCTGCCGGTAGCGATGGCATGTCCCGAGACAAACAGCGCCTTCCAGTCCAGCAGCGGGCGCGGTTTATCTGCCCACACCAACTGACGCGAAACATCGGTGCATAACGCATGGAACAGGTCGTTCTGCGGTAATGTTCGTTTAGCATCGTTGAGGCTTTGTTGAATAAATCAGAACTTGTAACGACTGTGCCCCATCGGGTCGATTGTTACGTGATGCGAATACTGTTCGGCATTCCTAATAGCGTGATCCGGTTAAGCGCTTTGACCATCGCCATG
>NZ_JBPETA010000388.1:0-953 GCF_051710365.1 Symbiopectobacterium sp.
GGCAGGGATAACCACTGTCATTGGCATCATGAATGCAGAGCCAACAACAGTTATATTCTCAGCAATAGCGTTAG
This sequence comes from Symbiopectobacterium sp., assembly GCF_051710365.1. Taxonomy (NCBI): domain Bacteria; kingdom Pseudomonadati; phylum Pseudomonadota; class Gammaproteobacteria; order Enterobacterales; family Enterobacteriaceae; genus Symbiopectobacterium; species Symbiopectobacterium sp. The sequence continues at coordinate 75 of NZ_JBPETA010000388.1, forward strand.
TTTTTAGTCGGTTATTTTTGGAATTTATTGCTGTGCAATTTGTACAGGCAGAAACGCTTAGCAAGATTCTCACTCAACTGGAGAAGGCCCATGAAACCTAAAATACCTAACAGGATAAGAGAGCGGGAGAAGCTATTTAAGCGCTTATACCGTGAAAGACTTATCCATGCAAGACGCATACGACGAACCGGTTATTTATCAATACGGCTCTCCCTCTACTGGCGCATGTTATCTAAAGATAACGGACTGAGTTGGAAGACCATGAGCCACGCCAAATACGACACCCAAATAGCAATATAAAAACAGGAGCACCCCATGAATTATGCATTCGCGGGTCATGCTGCCCTCATGGGGAGCTATCACCCGGAAGAAACCCAACTGGATAAATGGGTTCAATGGCTGCGAAACGGATACCGAAAGCTTATCGATATCCTCGGGCAGCAAGGCAAACCTCTACGACCTGCCTCAGCACCTTAATCAAGACTGTTACAGCCTGAAATCACCTGCATCACCGCACACCCTGTCTGCAATCTTCACTGTACCGTTTCCGAGATTCACAAATCCTCCCTGCCACCATGACAAATGGCGCAGCGGCGCGATTCAAAACGCGAAGTGCAGGACATCCTGCTTGAAGCAATGAGAAAGCGAGGTTTGAAATAATGCCATGAAAAGTGAAAACGACATTATTACCGACGATGAACTTGAAAAAATAACAGGTTTTCAGGTTGCAAATAAACAGGTGGAAAAATTAATAGAGCCGTCATTCCGCACCTACTTTAAGAATAAATTCGACGGTATCGCTCGCCGAGAACATCAACGATGGTCTTGTGAACAGAATTGAGGTTGGATACTTGTGGTGGTCTGTCACCAATACTGAAC
>NZ_JBPETA010000389.1:0-945 GCF_051710365.1 Symbiopectobacterium sp.
GTTACGGATGGTAACGTGGGGAGTACTCATGCTGATTGGTCTGCAAAAAGCAGTAATAAATTCAGAACTTCAGAATACCGTCAAGTCCCGAAAAAAGAAAAATCAGGTGCGGAATGACGGCTGAAAGTGTTTCAGTCATAGATACCCGTTAATTTTTTCACCTGCTTTTTGAGCCACTTATTTTCTTCCGTCAGATAGGCAATGGTTAACTTATATTCCTTTGTTTCACTGTCATCCCCGGGGAAAATTTGAGTGTTCATCAAATAATGAGGATGATTAATATTATTACTACCGTAAGTGATAACGCCCCTTTCCCTGTAATCAGGTTGATTGAAGGTCGTGATATGAGGTTTATTAAGTTGCATCATTCAATCCTCCGTTGGCTATCAAAATATTTTCGCTTTTCCCAATCTTCGCGGCACTCCTTGCAGCAGAAATTACCCCCTGTTGGCTCTTCACAATTATAGCAACGTCCGTTAACGGGTAATTGCTGCTCCCAATAATGGGTAATGAGATGTTGGCGAAAGGCTTCTTCGTGTTGGCTAGCTATATCTACATCATCTGCCATAACTCTATTTCATGCTCCTCAATCGTTTAATAATTTGCGGGTATTTTCCGTTAGCTGTGTTTGAAATAACGCCATATTTTCCAAGCAGCACGACCCAGCCTCAAATTCAATGAACGAGCCGTGATGTATGCGTCTGTCTTGCCTTGGCGGTAATGCCATACTCCGTTTTCGGCTTGCTGTACCAGATGCGATGGTTAAGACGCTTAACCATGTCGTACTTTTCGGCGAAACGATTAATTTGTTCTTTGAATCTAGGCTGTGTCCCTTAATTGCTTGAGCTATAGTATCCATCTGTTTCTACGACACTTTGGATTATGGCTCGCTACGATCTTTCTGATGAAGCATGGGCAATCATTGAGCCCTTGTTACCAACCGTT
>NZ_JBPETA010000390.1:0-945 GCF_051710365.1 Symbiopectobacterium sp.
TCAGTATTGGTGACAGACCACCACAAGTATCCAACCTCAATTCTGTTCACAAGACCATCGTTGATGTTCTCGGCGAGCGATACCGTCGAATTTATTCTTAAAGTAGGTGCGGAATGACGGATATATAATACTGAGTATCGTTTACAACCAGCGCCGCTCTACACCTAAAGCTTGCCATTGTCGCCCTGTAACGCTTCAATGAACGTAATGGGTAGCGGAGGTGCAGTGCCTGAACAACTTGAGCTTTTTGCTGTTCCCAACCCTTGTCGTGGCGTGTGCCAAACGGATGCGCGCGGTTATTGTCTGGGTTGCTTCCGCAGTCGCAGTGAGCGTTTCTCCTGGGGGCAGATGAGCGATACGCAAAAACAGGACGTGCTGAGGCTTTGCCGGCAGCGCGAGAAACGGATGGTACGTTCGGAAAAGGCTACACTGAATAGCGAGTGGCAGCAGCCTTCGTTATTCAACGATGAGTAGTGCGGCTACGGCCCTAATAACTTATGTTGCATAATGCAGAGAGAACAACTCTTTTGCACCGTTAGGCGTTGAGAGAATTTCCTCAAGGTGTATATATTTGGTATAACAGCAATGTGGCTACCGCCATTATGGATAAATTATTAAGCAAGGCGCCTTTTTCATTTTTTTTAAAATCAGAGTTGATTGCAATCCAGGGATATAACTTAGTACGCTAATAATAAGGAGATGTTATGAAATTGCCGTTAGGTTCTGATTTGGCCAGATTGGTTCGCGTGTGGCGATCATTAATTGATTTTAGCCTGAAACCGCTGGAATTAACACAGACGCATTGGGTTACGCTGCATAATATATCCGTCATTCCGCACCTGATTTTTCTTTTTTCGGGACTTGACGGTATTCTGAAGTTCTGAATTTATTACTGCTTTTTGCAGACCAATCAGCATGAGTACTCCCCACGTTACCATCCGTAAC
>NZ_JBPETA010000391.1:0-920 GCF_051710365.1 Symbiopectobacterium sp.
CAAAACATGGTCGTGACGCTTACCAGTCAGATCCGCAATCTCGCGGCTGGACATGGTTAAAATATATTCAGAAACTAAATTTTGCATGAGTAAACCTCTCACAAGTGAATGTGATTAATGGAACCCCTGCGCGATCCCGGGGCGGAATTACTGGGCGGTTAGGGTCCGATCATTCTTACCCGCGATTTTTTCCAGTACTTCTTTCAATTCTTTTGGCAGTCGTACTCTTAACTGCGGATCATTTCGTTTACTCATGGGTTATCCTTGCGTCAATGGGATGGTGGGTTTCGGTTTATGGCTATACGAGTCCGCTGTTTGCCGCCTCCAATTCCGCAAGCAGGATGTCATTGAACTTTTCCAGTGCCTTATCGTTGTAGCGGAAAGCCTCAACCTGCTTGTTGCTATAGCGCGATTTATCCAGATAGTATTCGCCGAATTCCTCGGTTTTCATGTTGTTATCGTTGGCAATACGGCCAATCTTGTTCGCATTCAGCAGAGGGAAGCTTGCTTCTCAGTATCAGGCGATAGAGATCGGACTCCGGCGCAAGGATAATGCCTTTCGGGTAAAAGCCTAAATTCAATTCTAGTGTCTGGCTAGAATTAATTTTAATCAATGACTTGCAGTTATCTTGTAATGCCTCATGTGGGTTTTTATAGCCAAGAGCCTTCGCTAGTTCGACAGCGAAGAACACTGGCTTACCTTGATAAAGCGTACCCTGTAGCTCGATATCGGAATCGGCAGACTTAAAAAGCATCAGCTGCGTTTTGGTAATTTTGGTCATAACAATTTCTCCATCCGTCATTCCGCACCTACTTTAAGAATAAATTCGACGGTATCGCTCGCCGAGAACATCAACGATGGTCTTGTGAACAGAATTGAGGTTGGATACTTGTGGTGGTCTGTCACCAATACTGAACTC
>NZ_JBPETA010000392.1:0-884 GCF_051710365.1 Symbiopectobacterium sp.
TTGCAAATAATGGTTTGGCTTGGGGAGAGGGCACTTCATCGTCGGTGGGGGAAGGCGCATTTACTAGATTAGAGGCCAATATCCTATCTAATAATAATCTTGGGTCTGTTGGGTGTCAGTATACATTCGATGCATCGAAGGTCGTACCCACCGCAACTGAAAACCGTCCGCGCAACATCGCCTTTAATTACATTGTGAGAGCAGCATAATGAGCAACTATTCCACCAATATTGAAACCGCCGAATTAGGCGAAAATGGCCTTAGCAAAAAGGCCGGATGGATCACTGTCTACCATGTGAACTCGAGCACTGGCGAATACCAAAGCGCCAGCATGGAATATCTCATGCTCGGCGTGGGTCTCCCAGCCCACAGTTACCCCGATGAACCCGAGTTACCCCCAGTCGGACAGGCGTTATTGCGCACTTCTGACGGTTCAGGCTGGGAGCATGTGCCGGACTATCGCGGCAAAACGGCCTATAACACCGAGACGCGCGAAGCCTCGCTTATCACCACTATCGGTGAATTGACGGAAGAATTTACGCTACTTGAACCGTCAACTGAATTTGATGCCTGGGACGGGGAAATGTGGGTGACAGACACACATGCCCAGCAAGCGGCTGAATTACAAGCTGCACAGCAGGCGGCACAACAGGAGTTAACCTCACGTCTTACCGTGGCGAATGCGCGCATTCAAACGCTGAGCGATGCGGTTGATCTGGATATGGCGACTGACGAAGAGAATGCGGCGTTAACAGAATGGAAAACCTATCGGGTGATGTTAAATCGTATTGATGTCAGTACTGCACCTGACATTGAGTGGCCGGGGCAGCCACAATAATAGCCGTTATTTCTACCAGCCCGCCGTCATTGGCGGGCTTTCTCTT
>NZ_JBPETA010000393.1:0-872 GCF_051710365.1 Symbiopectobacterium sp.
CAAGGTTACGGATGGTAACGTGGGGAGTACTCATGCTGATTGGTCTGCAAAAAGCAGTAATAAATTCAGAACTTCAGAATACTGTCAAGTCCCGAAAAAAGAAAAATCAGGTGCGGAATGACGGTTATAAAGAATTTCCATAAAAAGGCTCGCAATCGCCGGAGCGTTCAGGTAGTCTCGGTAAAGTTTGAGTTTTACCGAACGCGGTTATCCTCGGAATGGAAGAAATTATGTGCGATTCCACACAGTTTCATCTTCAAGTGGTTGGTCCAGGTAAAACTCTGTTTTAGTCTGACTCTCGTTTCGTTTTGGCGTTTATATATGGTGTAGTTGCATACATGACGATGGTGGTCGTTAAGGAAATCAAGGGAACATAACGATAATGGTCAAATCTCAACCGAGCCTGAGATATATCTGGCGGGCAATTCCCGCGTTGGTGATAGCACTTGCGCTATCTGCCTGTACAAATACAGGATCTCATCAAGCACAAACTTATCGTTCTGCAGCCTCTCAGGACGAATTTGAAGCCATGGTGCGTAACCTGGACATCAAATCCAAACTGATGGATCAATATGCCAGTTGGAAAGGTGTACGTTATCGTTTAGGCGGTGACAGCCGCAAAGGTATTGATTGTTCTGCCTTTGTTCAACGTACCTTCCGTGAACAATTTGGCATGGAACTACCGCGTTCAACCTATGAACAGCAGGAATCGGGCATTCAGGTGCAGCGCGGCAAACTTCGCCCCGGTGATTTGGTGCTGTTCCGCGCTGGTTCCACCGGTCGTCACGTTGGCATCGTCCATGCTGGAAATCTTCACACCCGCACGGGTGGAGGCAGGAACAAACTGGTTATTACCAATGTAGATGCCAACG
>NZ_JBPETA010000394.1:0-841 GCF_051710365.1 Symbiopectobacterium sp.
CGCCCTTGTCAGGAAAGGCATAAATTTCTTTTGTCCACGGGTTGAGTCCGTACTGGTTGGCAACAATAAGCAGGGCGGTAAATTGCTCGTCCGTTACGCCACCACCCTTGAACGCCGTATTCTTGAGGGTGCTTATTAATTCGGTGCCTGGTGCCATGCCGAGGCGTTCAGCCAGTTTTCCAGCCATTGTTGCTAATGCCGTGCTCATGCTGCATCCTCCGTGCTGTTCTGCCTGTCATAAATCCAAAATGCCCGCTCAACCTTTACACGGTGAAAAATGGCGTCGAATACTCGCTGACTCTCGGCTTTCTGATAATCAATATCGCTATCTTCCATGTATTCACAGGCTTGCTCTGTGTAAGTGTCAGGCCAGTGCTTTCTGAGCGAGTCACGAAACCTTTCGATAGACTTCTCCGCCAATTGCTCAGCCTCTACGTAACAGTCCTCTGTTATTTCAGGCGGCATTTCTTCCATGATTTTGCGAATAGCCTGTATCTTTGATGGATTAAGCATTGGGGTTCCCCTTCTGATTAACCGTTGCAATAAGCTGCTCGAATAACCGTTGCAGCCAGCTTTTGTTTTTGAAGCTCTGGCCCGTGACGATATTTGAGCGGTGATGTTCGATTGACCGAATCGGGTCAAATTTAATTTCAGGACGCACGATGGGTGCGCCCGCGATAGCAAGTTCCATCGTGGCTTTCCTTGATTTGGATTGATGTATCCGTCATTCCGCACCTACTTTAAGAATAAATTCGACGGTATCGCTCGCCGAGAACATCAACGATGGTCTTGTGAACAGAATTGAGGTTGGATACTTGTGGTGGTCTGTCACCAATACTGA
>NZ_JBPETA010000395.1:0-840 GCF_051710365.1 Symbiopectobacterium sp.
TAGCTCAGTTGAGGGGTTACGGATAAGCCCTGCACGCGTCACCAAGCCTGTTTTGACTCCATCATCTACTCAGGCATGGAACAACGCTAAAGCGGCCTATAAGCGCGATGGTGACTTGCGCAAGGTGCTTGAACGCATGGATATGTCAGAAGAGCACCGGCAACAGCTTATTAGCGAGTGCGGGGAGGCTGCGGCATGATTTGGCATGACATTCAGCAGAATACTGAGGAATGGGAAGCGCTGCGCGCAGGAAAGGCCACGGCGTCTAATTTCGGGTTAATCATGGCTAACGCTGGGAAAGCGTTTGGCGACCCTGCAAAGCGTTATGCGCTACAGATAGCACTGGAGCAAATTAAAGGCTGCAAGTCAGAGTTCAGCTTTTCTAACGAGCACATGGAGCGAGGCCACGAACAGGAGCCGATAGCCAGGATGCTGTATGAGGACATGAACTTCATTGGCGTAGATAACGGCGGATTCTTTGACCACGATACGTACGGTGACAGCCCTGACGGATTAGTCGGCAGTGATGGGGTAATAGAGATTAAATCCGTTATCGCCCCGACCCACTACGCCACATTGCAGCGCGGTAATTTCGATCCGTCATATCGCTGGCAGTTAGTAGGACACCTTGATTGCACGGAACGCGATTGGGTGGATTTCGTAAGTTATTGCGCAGACTTCCCAGAAGGAAACCAGTTAATTGTATGCCGCATAAACCGTGATGATTGCATGGATGAAATTAACGCACTAAGGGAAAGGCGAGAGCAATTTTTAACACTGGTCATGGAGGTTAAGCAAAACATATTAAATCAGGTGGCAGCATGAGTGCATGCACGTCGT
>NZ_JBPETA010000396.1:0-804 GCF_051710365.1 Symbiopectobacterium sp.
GTTACGGATGGTAACGTGGGGAGTACTCATGCTGATTGGTCTGCAAAAAGCAGTAATAAATTCAGAACTTCAGAATACCGTCAAGTCCCGAAAAAAGAAAAATCAGGTGCGGAATGACGGATGAAAATGAAGTTCATACCCATTGTTGTGGCAAGCCTTTTCGCTGTGGGTGTTCACGCTGCCGATGGTGCCATCAAAGACGGGACATACCGCGCTGAAACCGTCAATTTCGATGATAAAGGGTGGAAACCGTTTGTAGAAGTGACCTACAAAGACGGGAAAATTGCTGCCGTAAAATTTTACTACAACAGCCAAAAAGACGGTCATCTGAAAACCACTGATGTGGAATACAATAAGAAGATGAAAGCAGCAAGCGGCACCAATCCTACTGAGTATACGGTCAAACTGGCTCAGGGGCTGGTAGAGAAGCAAAATCCTGAAGGCGTAGATGGCGTAACCGGTGCCACTCACTCCAGCGAAGATTTTATCGTACTGGCGAATGCGGCCGTTGCCAATGCGAAAGCAGGCAAGACCGACGTAGCGAAAGTCGAATAATACCTCACTGCACTTCATCGCCGGCGTCGACATGATGACACCGGCGATAAGGCTAAAATACGCTTAATCCTGCTATTCTTTCACGCCATGCGCCAACATTTCTGCCGCTTTACGACGCTGAGACGGCTTTGTTGAATAAATCAGAACTTGTAACGACTGTGCCCCATCGGGTCGATTGTTACGTGATGCGAATACTGTTCGGCATTCCTAATAGCGTGATCCGGTTAAGCGCTTTGACCATCGCCATGG
>NZ_JBPETA010000397.1:0-798 GCF_051710365.1 Symbiopectobacterium sp.
TTCACAAGACCATCGTTGATGTTCTCGGCGAGCGATACCGTCGAATTTATTCTTAAAGTAGGTGCGGAATGACGGGTGTAAAGGCTTATGCGCGAGATAAATACTTTACCGAAAAAACTGTCACCGTTAACACCGAAAAAGGCAAGAAGCAATTTTATGAAGTCATTCTTTTAAAAGAAGGTGCCAAATGGCTCTATCGCCACTATCTGAAAGGCGAGCTTCCGATGAAGAAAGGCTGGAATGGACAATTTACCCACGATAAATATCTTCAGGCTGCATAAGGAAAAATTATGAAGCAATCACAGGAAGTCATCGTCGCCCGTATTATTGCCGCATCCAAAGATATTGTCGCTTGCGAAAAAGCGATGGTAACACTGAAAGATATTTATCGTACCGCCATGCGCCAATATTTCCGCGAGCACGGCGACCCCGGCATTGATGGCGGACGACTCAGCCCGGACAAGCCAGAATACGAAGGTGTTATTAAACATACTGACCCCTATTTTATTGCCTTCCTCAAGAAAAAACGTGAATTATACAATGCTCGCCGTCGTCATAGTCGTGCAACTCAGGCATTAATCAAGTATCAAACGAAGAAGGAAGCCGACCATGTTTAACACCTTCTGGACACTGAAAATCATTAACGCCATTTCAATTATGGCATGGATAGTGGCAGGGATAACCACTGTCATTGGCATCATGAATGCAGAGCCAACAACAGTTATATTCTCAGCAATAGCGTTAGTTTTTAGTCGGTTATTTTTGGAATTTATTGCTGTGCAATTTGTACAGGCAGAA
>NZ_JBPETA010000398.1:0-782 GCF_051710365.1 Symbiopectobacterium sp.
GTCTCGTTTTCGTTGAATGCAAAGCACCAGGCAAAGCGCCACGCGCCGACCAGCAGCGCGAACACGCCCGGCTCAGGGCGCTAGGATTTACCGTGGTGGTACTGGACAGCAAAAATATGGAGGGTATTCAATGAAACTGGATAACGCACGGGTGCTGACCTTCAGGCACCCCAATATGTGCGAGGTTGTCGCCATCACCAACGGCGGTGAGAGTATCGATGATGCCCGCTATCTGGTCAGCCTAGGCAGACAGCCTAACGAGGACTGGGAAACGCAGACGCTCAGGGCGGTGATTGGGTATATGGCGGAAGACAACAGGCGGCTGCGCAAATAGGTTAGCCGCCTGACGCAGGAGGGGGGTTACTGAAAATCGAGGGTCGAGCGGGATTCGAACCCGCGTCCTTACGGTTTGATAACACGTACGTTCTTCCACACTGAGCTACCGACCCAAGGTGGCAGAATTGATTAAAGGGCCGTAACGAGAAAAGCTTTCACAACCAGAGAGAGAATACCCAAAATTCCAGCGCTCAGCATCCAGCGCATTAACTTCTGCTCGGAGCGAATACCCGCCATTTCAAGCTGTAAATCCTTGCGGACTAATTGCATATCCTTACGCACATCGGCTATCTGCGCGTCAGTCTTCTCGAAGCGGGCTTGCATCTGAGCTTCGTTCTTCTCGAAGCGAGCGTCAATATCCTTGCGCACATCGGCTATCTGCGCATCGGTCTTTTCAAAGCGGGCTTGCATCTCTTTGCGCACGTCTTCAAGGTCACGCTTGGTAG
>NZ_JBPETA010000399.1:0-724 GCF_051710365.1 Symbiopectobacterium sp.
AACGGTTGGTAACAAGGGCTCAATGATTGCCCATGCTTCATCAGAAAGATCGTAGCGAGCCATAATCCAAAGTGTCGTAGAAACAGATGGATACTATAGCTCAAGCAATTAAGGGACACAGCCTAAGAAAGGCTTGGTATGTCACGACGCATTTCTCCCGTCATTCCTGGTTTTGGCCTTACCTTAGGGTTTAGCCTCAGTTACTTGATTTTGATTGTGTTGATCCCGTTGGCGGGCATGTTTGTCTACGCCAGTCAGCTTACACTCACGCAATTCTGGACGTTGATCACCAGCCGTCAGGTGCTGTTTTCACTGCAACTCTCTTTTGGCACGGCGCTGGCGGCGGCTTTTGTCAATGGCATTCTGGGAACCTTACTGGCCTGGGTGTTGGTGCGCTATCAGTTTCCGGGGCGCAAAGTGATCGATGCCATGATCGACATGCCTTTTGCGCTGCCCACTGCGGTGGCGGGGATTGCACTTACGGCGCTGTATGCGCCAATTGGGCTGATTGGTGGACTGTTTCCTTTCAAGATTGTCTACACCAGCTTGGGTATTACGCTGGCGTTGATCTTTGTCACCCTGCCCTTTGTGGTGAGAACGGGCTTTGTTGAATAAATAGAAAGTTTGGGTAATCATCGGAACAGATCACCATAGTTGTTTCAAAATCAGGTCTCCATGGCAAAACAAAATTTTAAAATCACTAACTGGCCCTCCTATAACAAGG
>NZ_JBPETA010000400.1:0-723 GCF_051710365.1 Symbiopectobacterium sp.
GATTGTTAGTATGAATCATGAGAGTTACCTCGTGTTTTGTATAAGGATTGGACACCCATATCAAAACCGGTAACTCTCAACCTTGCAAGGTCCAGTGTCAGATCAAGTCGCGACTAATACATATGATAATACTAAATCACAACAGCAATCTAATAATTCTGAGTGGCATATTTTTGCCAAATTTGTCTTAATTGCTCGGCATTCTCGGTGCCATCACAGCTGGCGGGAAAATCTTTTCCCGCTTTTCCCCGTTCCTCCAGTCGGTTTGCATGGCACAATGTGGCTTGTCCATCCTGATAACCCCGTAAGTAATGTGAGCGATCAATGGCCGTATCGCCAGACCACTCCACCAGTGCATCGTTGTCTTTCACCACGTTTCCTGTCATGGCATCGTTGAGCCCCATGTTATACCAGAGGGAATGGGACTTTTCCGGTGACGGTGTCTGAGAGGTTTGACAACTGGCAAGCAATAATGTCAAGCATAACACGTATCCGAATCTCATCCCATTATCCTTATCAGAGGGCGGTTTCTGTCGGTATCAAGCAATACCCAGCTTCTCTTTCAAGCTTTTTAAATAGCGTCGGCTCACAGGAATATGGGCTTTGTTGAATAATAGGTAATCATGCTGTTTTTCTATGCCAGTTTTGGTAGAAAATGCTTGTCATCTTAGGTGTACAGTTTTCTCATGAGGCCTAACTGCATGATTTTGCGTTGCGAGGATC
>NZ_JBPETA010000401.1:0-716 GCF_051710365.1 Symbiopectobacterium sp.
GGATTGTTAGTATGAATCATGAGAGTTACCTCGTGTTTTGTATAAGGATTGGACACCCATATCAAAACCGGTAACTCTCAACCTTGCAAGGTCCAGTGTCAGATCAAGTCGCGACTAATACACGTTAGCCATCATGCTGTTCGTGACCTTTATGCAGGTGCCTCTGGTGACCTTGCTTGATGGATTGCACAATCTGCGTTTTATTGGCGCGCTGCTGGCTGCCAATTTCATCGGGGTCCCGCTATTACTGTTGCTTACCCGCCCGTTGCTGCCGGATGTTCCCCTGGTGCAATTTGGCATTCTGCTGGTGCTGTTAGCGCCCTGTATCGATTACGTTGTGACCTTCTGCCACCTCGGACGCGGTGACGCCGCCCGTTTGCTTGCCTGCACCCCGCTGCTGTTGGCGATGCAACTGCTGTTGCTACCGCTTTATCTGGCTGATCCTGATGCCGCTTATCGGCGCTGGTTTATTACAACACATCCAATCGCGCTTTTTGATCGTGCAACGCATCGCTAACGCTGCCGGTTGGTTACCGGTGCCCGCGACAGTCGTGGTGATCTTTTTAGTGGTAGCGTCTGTCGTGCCACAATTAGGCTGTGTCCCTTAATTGCTTGAGCTATAGTATCCATCTGTTTCTACGACACTTTGGATTATGGCTCGCTACGATCTTTCTGATGAAGCATGGGCAATCATTGAGCCCTTGTTACCAACCGTT
>NZ_JBPETA010000402.1:0-678 GCF_051710365.1 Symbiopectobacterium sp.
CCAATGGCAACATTACTTGATGGTAAACGGGTCTGGGCAGAAAAAAATCTGAACCAGATTTAATCTGACAGACACCTGTATAAATAACCGGTAACTGTCAGATCAGGTCTGAGCTAGTACACATAAAGTGACACGCAATTTGCGTGTTTTTTTATGCGCCTCAGCACCCTCTATGGTGGCTCAGGCAGGGGAACCGAAAGGTTCACCGGTTCACGGTATCCGGCATTTCCAACCCTGTCTGGGCTACCACCACGAGATTGGAAACTCCAGTGGTAGCAACACATAAAATACCGTTGGAGGTCTCTATGACCGCATTATCTACCACTCCATTTACTTTTGAAAACCATATAGTTCGCACCATTATCATTAATGATGATCCTTGGTTTATTGCTCAGGATGTATGCGATGCATTAAAGCTCACAAATTCCCGCATGGCTCTAAAGGCGTTAGACGACGATGAAAAAGCTGACGTAAGCTTAACTTACACCAGCTCGAAAGGGGTCACCCAGAATCGTGATACCAACATCATCTCCGAATCCGGCATGTTCACCTTAGGCTGTGTCCCTTAATTGCGTAACCGGTGGTAAAACACGCGGATGCAGCCCAGTTTCACCATTGCTAGATAGTTTCTTGCCGTTTTTTCATAACGTGTGGCGATCCGTCGATATTCCTTTAAAC
>NZ_JBPETA010000403.1:0-655 GCF_051710365.1 Symbiopectobacterium sp.
TCAGTATTGGTGACAGACCACCACAAGTATCCAACCTCAATTCTGTTCACAAGACCATCGTTGATGTTCTCGGCGAGCGATACCGTCGAATTTATTCTTAAAGTAGGTGCGGAATGACGGTTATACGGGTGTTAACCGATATAGACACGGTAAGCGCGCGTGTAAAGCAGCTGACAGGTAAAATAGAAACGTCTTCTTACCCGCATCATGCATCAAAAATGGCCAACCTGGAAAAGATCAAGGCAACCATTGATACGTTGATTAAAAACGCCAGTGCCAGCTTTAATCGCTCACAAAAAAACATGCAAGTTATGCGTGAACGAGAAGATCAATATCTGGAAAATCGAGCGAAGAGTGCGAAAGCGCGCTCTGAGCGTCGGCAGCATGTTAAAGAAATGATTAATTCGGGAAGGGGCGATGAGCTGTATAACGGGGGAATGGTGAAATAGTGGATGGCGGGCGGTGTCGTACCATTATGAATATTTCAACATGAATGTTTCAAACATAACGCCCTGCTAAAGCAGGGCGTTATGTGTATTAGTCGCGACTTGATCTGACACTGGACCTTGCAAGGTTGAGAGTTACCGGTTTTGATATGGGTGTCCAATCCTTATACAAAACACGAGGTAACTCTCATGATTCATACTAACAATCC
>NZ_JBPETA010000404.1:0-643 GCF_051710365.1 Symbiopectobacterium sp.
GAGAGCAGGCCAAGGCTATAACCCTTGTTGTGCGTCAGTCCCATGAGGTTGCAGACCTTGCTACCAAGCGTGACCTTGAAGACGTGCGCAAAGATTTAACGGTTCAGATAGCCGATGTCCGCAAGGACCTGTCCGCAGAGATAGCCGATGTTCGTAAGGACCTGTCCGCAGAGATAGCCGATGTTCGTAAGGATATTGACGCTCGCTTCGAGAAGAACGAAGCTCAGATGCAGGCTCGCTTCGAGAAGAACGAAGCTCAAATGCAAGCTCGCTTCGAGAAGACCGAGGCGCAGATATCTGACGTTCGTAAGGATATGCAATTAGTCCGCAAGGATTTACAGCTTGAGATGGCGGGTATTCGCTCTGAGCAAAAGTTAATGCGCTGGATGCTGAGTGCTGGAATTTTGGGTATTCTCTCTCTGGTTGTGAAAGCTTTTCTCGTTACGGCCCTTTGAGCAATTCTGTCCATTGGGTCGGTAGCTCAGTGTGGAAGAGCGTACGTGTTCCCCAACCGTAAGATGTATTAGTCGCGACTTGATCTGACACTGGACCTTGCAAGGTTGAGAGTTACCGGTTTTGATATGGGTGTCCAATCCTTATACAAAACACGAGGTAACTCTCATGATTCATACTAACAATCCCA
>NZ_JBPETA010000405.1:0-634 GCF_051710365.1 Symbiopectobacterium sp.
GTCATGACGAACGGCTCAGCGGCCTGATTTTAACAGAGGTCAATTATGGCATACATCACCTTATCCGAGTGGAACCGGCGGCAACCCCGTCCGCGTTGTATGGAAACCGTCAGGCGATTGGTCAGGAACGGAATGATTTTTCCCGCACCGATACGAGATGGGCGCGAGTATCTGGTTGAGGAAAACGCCTGCAAGCTCACCCAGAACAAAAACCTTAACTCATCAGGTTACCCTCATCCCACCCTGTTATCGAGGATAAGACATGGCACGCCGGAGAAGTCATAAGAACCGCGACTTGCCGCCAAACCTGCAACCGCGCAATGGCGGCTATTTTTGCTACCGTGACCTGCGCACCGGAAAAGAGTATGGCCTGGGCCGCCATCGTCGCGAGGCCATTACGCAAGCCATAGCAGCTAATATTGCGATTTATGGCTCATCAAAACAATCACCGCTCATTGACCGCATCAACGGTACATCTCTGATATACCTGAGTGAGTGGATATCACGTTATATAACCGTCATTCCGCACCTACTTTAAGAATAAATTCGACGGTATCGCTCGCCGAGAACATCAACGATGGTCTTGTGAACAGAATTGAGGTTGGATACTTGTGGTGGTCTGTCACCAATACTG
>NZ_JBPETA010000406.1:0-627 GCF_051710365.1 Symbiopectobacterium sp.
CCATGGCGATGGTCAAAGCGCTTAACCGGATCACGCTATTAGGAATGCCGAACAGTATTCGCATCACGTAACAATCGACCCGATGGGGCACAGTCGTTACAAGTTCTGATTTATTCAACAAAGCCGGGTATCATTAAAGAATACCATGACAAAACGGGACATATCATGAGCGATGCAATTACAGTACAACAACCGGAGCAGGCGCAGCGTTTGGTCTTGTTGTTTCACGGTGTTGGCGACAGCGCCAACGGCATAGCGGCACTGGGGCGTTATTTCGCCGATGCCTTGACGGATTCCTGTGTTGTCAGCCTCAATGGGCCAGAAAGCACCGAATGGGGCGCGGGGCGTCAGTGGTTCTTCGTGCAAGGCGTGACCGAAGAGAACCGTCAGGCGCGCGTTGATGCGGCGATACCGGGATTTCTGTCAACGGTGCGCTATTGGTAGGAGAAGATTGGGGTCGATGCCACACATACCGTGCTGGTTGGGTTTTCGCAGGGGACCATCATGTGTATTAGTCGCGACTTGATCTGACACTGGACCTTGCAAGGTTGAGAGTTACCGGTTTTGATATGGGTGTCCAATCCTTATACAAAACACGAGGTAACTCTCATGATTCATACTAACAAT
>NZ_JBPETA010000407.1:0-616 GCF_051710365.1 Symbiopectobacterium sp.
AGATAGCCGATGTCCGTAAGGACCTGTCCGCAGAGATAGCCGATGTCCGTAAGGATCTGTCCGCAGAGATTGGCAACGTGCGCAAGGATATGGAAATCGTCCGCAAGGATTTACAGCTTGAAATGGCGGGTATTCGCTCCGAGCAGAAGTTAATGCGCTGGATGCTGAGTGCTGGAATTTTGGGTATTCTCTCTCTGGTTGTGAAAGCTTTTCTCGTCACGGCCCTTTGAGCAATTCTGCCACCTTGGGTCGGTAGCTTAGTGTGGAAGAGCGTACGTGTTCCCCAACCGTAAGATGTGGGTTCGATCCCTGCTCGACCCTCCAACTTTGAGTAACCCCCCTCCCGCGTCAGGCTGAACCTGATTGTACGGCCGCCCAACGACGTGCATGCACTCATGCTGCTACCCTGGATAATTTCCTGATAGCCTCAAGTTCTCTTTCAAGTTCAGCCAGGAACTGCGTTAACGCTTCCTGTATTTCAGCAACCAATTTATCGTCCTGATGAATTCTCAACTGGTAATAGGCAAGGTCTGGCGGTAGCCTGTCGTCATAGCTGACAAAATCACACCATTTCCTGCCCGTACACATCATTTGGGCGTGCATCTGTAGGAGGTAT
>NZ_JBPETA010000408.1:0-569 GCF_051710365.1 Symbiopectobacterium sp.
GTTCAGTATTGGTGACAGACCACCACAAGTATCCAACCTCAATTCTGTTCACAAGACCATCGTTGATGTTCTCGGCGAGCGATACCGTCGAATTTATTCTTAAAGTAGGTGCGGAATGACGGATGAATACTCTTCTTTCTCAATTACTTATCAAACTGGCGCAAAAGGAGGCAGATGAGAAGCGGCTTCAGACTCGCGTCTCATCTCTTGAAATGCTGGTATCTGCGGTTATTTCCACAATGGATGATCATAAATTGATCAAATTGAAGGGTGAGATTGATCTCCTTGTAAGGCGAGAAACGATGCCTGTCGATGAAAGAGACGATGTGTATCTGCTTCTGAAAAATATCAGTGGAATGGCATCTATCCATTCGCACGAGTGATCGAACGGCTCTATAGCATCATCTATTTGCTAAATGAAAGATTGTTTCACATTTTATCTTTAATCCGTCATTCCGCACCTACTTTAAGAATAAATTCGACGGTATCGCTCGCCGAGAACATCAACGATGGTCTTGTGAACAGAATTGAGGTTGGATACTTGTGGTGGTCTGTCACCAATACTGAAC
>NZ_JBPETA010000409.1:0-552 GCF_051710365.1 Symbiopectobacterium sp.
TCATCCTGCTTTACCCGTTTATCAGCAAACGCGTAATAGGTGTTAACCACATCCAAATCGGCACCTGAGAATGTAGAGATAATACTCTCAATTTCACGTTGTCCTGATTCGCTGATTTTCATATCGTGTTCCCCTTTTGGCAGGTAGCATCAACATTAAGCATGGCAAGTCCTCCGTAGTAGCCTTATCGCCGAATTCCATTTTTCTTTATTGCCGTAAAGAACGGCTTCCCGGCAGAGTTCTTGTGCCTTGATAAAATACATGTTCGATTTCACGGTTCGCCTCTCTGATTCAGAGTGTCTTTAAGCCATTTGGCGGCGGCTTTAAGAAGGTTAATGATTCGGTCTAACTGTGTTTCCGAGCGGCCAGCAATAGGCCACCCTGCAAAGGCATATTGCATGGCGTTCTCCGTTTAACTATTTAGATTGATGTATAATTTTTCAGACGAATATCGGCGCGGGTATAAAGAGGTAGTTCAGTGTTATCTATTTCAGTGTGATGTTGATTGCGGCGATAAGCGGATAATGGGAATGCTGAAAGTGTTTCAGTCAT
>NZ_JBPETA010000410.1:0-549 GCF_051710365.1 Symbiopectobacterium sp.
TTGGCAGTTCAAGGACGTAGCGTGCCAGATATGAAGAAAAAACCGACTCAAAAACCCACAGCGCGTTGGGTTTTCCTCTGTTTTTTTGGGATTTATGAGTTCAGTATTGGTGACAGACCACCACAAATATCCAACCTCAATTCTGTTCACAAGACCATCGTTGATGTTCTCGGCGAGCGATACCGTCGAATTTATTCTTAAAGTAGGTGCGGAATGACGGATGTAATCCTTACCCTTGTATTTTATATAATAAGGGTGCACCAGGCCTTCAACGGGCAATATTCTTGTCGTAGTTTTCTTGTCAATATCGGTTTTCCAAACACAGGCAACACCGCCATCATTATCAAAATAGAACGCGCTTTTATCCCCCCAGGTATAGCGACGATCGTAAGCCCATTGCGATGATTTATTATCATTTGGATCTAGGGCCTGTCATCAAATAAGCCAGACGATGGAAGCTGCCAGATGGATAGCGCCCAGAAAGTTAATAGCGGTCTTGTCGTAACGAGTGGCAATAGCGCGATACTGCTTCAGTCGGGCAAAGAAGTT
>NZ_JBPETA010000411.1:0-543 GCF_051710365.1 Symbiopectobacterium sp.
GAGTTCAGTATTGGTGACAGACCACCACAAGTATCCAACCTCAATTCTATTCACAAGACCATCGTTGATGTTCTCGGCGAGCGATACCGTCGAATTTATTCTTAAAGTAGGTGCGGAATGACGGCTGTAAGGAATGCCGGGAAGATTGGGAGAAGCGAAAATATTTTGATAGCCAACGGAGGATTGAATGATGCAACTTAATAAACCTCATATCACGACCTTCAATCAACCTGATTACAGGGAAAGGGGCGTTATCACTTACGGTAGTAATAATATTAATCATCCTCATTATTTGATGAACACTCAAATTTTCCCCGGGGATGACAGTGAAACAAAGGAATATAAGTTAACCATTGCCTATCTGACGGAAGAAAATAAGTGGCTCAAAAAGCAGGTGAAAAAATTAACGGGTATCGATGACTGAAACACTTTCAGCATTCCCATTATCCGCTTATCGCCGCAATCAACATCACACTGAAATAGATAACACTGAACTACCTCTTTATACCCGCGCCGATATTCGTCTGAAAAATTATACATCAA
>NZ_JBPETA010000412.1:0-482 GCF_051710365.1 Symbiopectobacterium sp.
GTTCAGTATTGGTGACAGACCACCACAAGTAT
This sequence comes from Symbiopectobacterium sp., assembly GCF_051710365.1. Classification (NCBI taxonomy): domain Bacteria; kingdom Pseudomonadati; phylum Pseudomonadota; class Gammaproteobacteria; order Enterobacterales; family Enterobacteriaceae; genus Symbiopectobacterium; species Symbiopectobacterium sp. The sequence goes on from NZ_JBPETA010000412.1 coordinate 33, forward strand.
CCAACCTCAATTCTGTTCACAAGACCATCGTTGATGTTCTCGGCGAGCGATACCGTCGAATTTATTCTTAAAGTAGGTGCGGAATGACGGATAAAGGTAACGCTGCAACGTCTGCTGTAGCCGTTGTTGACCTATGGTCGCTGCTAATGCGATATCCCAAAGTAATACCACGCTGAACATCCACCCGCCGCTGACGGCTTGTTGTGTCAGCGTGACGGATGGGCCAAGAATACTGGCCATCAGGCTGATATAAAACAGCATATTTTTGGGGTTAAGCAACGAGGAACCCAGTCCGAGTAGCAGCTGATGTGCCAGTGAAGGCACGCGCTGCGTCTCCGTGACCGTTAACGCGGTCGTTCGTGCCGAACTGCGTACGAGCTGTGAACCGATCCACAGCAGATACAGCGCCCCAGCGAGTTGCAGCAAAACAAAAAGCGGTGGCATTTGCTG
>NZ_JBPETA010000413.1:0-418 GCF_051710365.1 Symbiopectobacterium sp.
GCTGGCATATAAGCTCTGCCATGTAGTTCTGGCGGCTGGCGGAATAGCCCGATTTGGTTTTTGCCATTACGTCAGACAGGCGACTGGCGGTGACGTTGCCACAACGGGCGGAAAACCATTCATCACTGCGCTGTTGCATGATCCACCTCGCTATATTCTGCATCGACGGGAATGCTTTTCTTGATGCGCTCCTTCTCTGCATTGCCGATAATCTGGCGCTCTTCGTGGGTCAGGTTTTTCCATGTTTCAGCGAAGACTTCCATGCTCATCTGAGCCGCCTCTTCGCACCTAGCAATGAGTGCAGGGCGGCGCTCGTCCGTTTCCTTTCCGACGAGAACACTTGCTGGCGTGTTTTCTATAATCCTCTCCGCTTCGTCACTGTCGTAAATGCCAGCGAAGCCAAATGCCATGCGTGCAC
>NZ_JBPETA010000414.1:0-314 GCF_051710365.1 Symbiopectobacterium sp.
CCATTCATCACTGCGCTGTTGCATGATCCACCTCGCTATATTCTGCATCGACGGGAATGCTTTTTTTGATGCGCTCCTTCTCTGCATTGCCGATAATCTGGCGCTCTTCCTGCGTGAGGCTCTTCCACGTTTCAGCGAAGACTTCCATGCTTAGCTGTGCTGCCTCTTCGCACCTGGCAATGAGTGCAGGGCGGCGCTCATCCGTCTCTTGTCCAGCAACAACACTTGCTGGCGTGCTTTCTATAATCCGCTCCGCCTCGTCACTGTCGTAAATGCCAGCGAAGCCAAATGCCATGCGCGCGCACTGAATAAGT